>SXZN01000145.1 GCA_005787865.1 Opitutaceae bacterium
AGCACGACACCTGTAATCCGCCAATTAACGTCTTCCTGAACGAGCGCATAACGATAAGTCGTCCGCCGTTGCTGTGGATCAATCACCGTGATGGTTACTTGGGCTAAGCCTGCGCCGTCATCACGGACCACGCCAATATCTACGGTTTGGTGCTGCAACAGCGGAGCATACCCGCGTTCCATCAGAGCCGCGAATAACGGCCGATCGAATTGCGCCTTAATTTCTCGCGCCGCGTAAGTATAAGCCGCGTCAAAATCACGAGCCTGCAAGGCCTTTAATTGAGCCGTCACGACGATTTTCACGTTCGTGCGCAGGGCACCTGAACTGAGCCTCATCGCTGGCGCCACCGCGGGCTGGCCGATCGCAAAACTTAATAACAGGCAGAAACCCAGTAAGCTGCGCGTGTTCATGCCTCCAACCCAAAGACAGCCCGCGCATAATGCTCAACGGAAAAGGGCTGCAGATCATCAGGCTGCTCACCCAGCCCGATAAAATAAATGGGGATTTTTAATTGCCGATAAATTCCCGCCAGCGCGCCACCGCGACTGGTGCCATCTAATTTTGTCACGACCAAACCAGTGAGCCCAAAGCTCTGGTGAAACACCCTCGCCTGCTCAATGGAGTTAGCCCCCAAGCTACCATCGACCACTAGCCAACGATGTTGGGGCGCAGTTGGATCATGCTTCTGCAGCACCCGCCGAATTTTAGCTAATTCTTCCAATAAATTTCCCTTCGTATGCAACCGACCAGCGGTGTCGATGATGAGCCAATCGTGACCGCGCGCCTTAGCGGCTTGCCAAGCATCATAGGCCACGGCCGCGGAATCCGCACCGGTATGGCTAGCGACAATTTCGATCTGCAGACGCTCGGCCCAGCTCTTTAATTGCTCCACTGCGGCCGCCCGAAAGGTATCACAGGCGGCTACGATCACGGTCTGGCCGTCATTTTTTAACTTATGCGCTAGCTTGGCGGTGGTGGTCGTCTTGCCTGAGCCATTAACCCCGATTAAACAAATAACCGCCGGTTTCTGAAGAGCCGGCAGCAACTTGCCCTCCGCTCCCGCCAACACCCGCTGAAGCACCGCGACCCCGATATTCGCCGCTTGCTGCCCTTTGAGCTCAGGATCTTTGCGGTAGGCAGCTTTAATTTCAGCCAAAATTTTCGTCGTCGTCTCGACCCCAAAATCAGCCGTATAAAGCGCTTCCTCTAGTTCAGCCAGCGAAGCGGGATCAATTTTGCGTCCGCCAAAAAGATCATGCGTCTTCGCCGCCAGCACCGCGACGGTCTTATGCAATCCAGCCTTAAATTTCTTAAAAAGTGAAAACATCAAAAAATCTCCCGCCCGTTACGCCCGAAAATTGCTTGGTGGCAGGCCAACAAGCCGAGGGCCATGCCCGAGGCTCATGCCGTCGACGGCTTGCGCAAATCGCGACCGAGTTGGTCCTTCATCCGATCGAGCACTCCGTTGATGAATCGTTTAGCATCGGCGCTTGAGTAGAGTTTGCTGAGGTCAATGGCCTCGTTGATCGAAACCACCGGCGGGATGTCCTTCCGATGCAACATCTCGAACATCGCTAACCGCAGAATGGCTAAATCGATTTTAGCGATGCGCTCGAATTCCCAATTGTGCGCCAATCCCTTGATGTGGCCGTCAAGTTCCACCACATGCTCAATCGCTCCGTGAATAAGCTCCTCCGCAAAAGCATAATAATCGCGCGGTTGCTCGAGATGTTCAAAAAACAACCGCAGGTCTTCACCCAGCGCGGCCGGTTGATTCACACTCCAAGCGTAAAGATATTGAAAGGCAGCCGCACGACATTCGCGGCGTTGGGTAAACTGACTATTCATAATTTTTCTCCGAGCGAGCGCTTGAGTGCCGCCACTTCAAGACCAGCCGCCGCAAATTCAGCCCCGCGATTAATGGGGCCCAGACACCGCGCCCGAGCCTGTTTAAGATTATTGGCCACGATCACCCCATTGATGACGGGCGTGCCCGTCGTGAGCGCGACCTGCTGCAATGCCTGCGAAACGCTTTGCCCAACCATCGCGTGATGATTGGTGTCGCCCGCGATCAGCACCCCAAGAGCGATGACACAATCGCACCCGCGCTGTGCCGCTAACGCTTGCACCGCCCAAGGCACCTCATGGGAGCCCGGCACCCGCAACACGGTGAGTCGCTTAGCTTTCACCCCAGCCGCACCCAATTTAGCCAGCACCACTTCAAGCAGCCCATCAACCAGCACGTTATTATAACGCGCCGCCACGACCCCAAAGGTAAAGGGGGCGCCGTTGATCAACAGAGGGTTTGCAACCAAGAGACTCATAGAATTTCCGCAGATAGCTGGGAGCAGACAATTGCGCTAATGCTTACGCGCAAGCGCCAATCAGTAACCTAAAATTTGAGGATAAAATCTTCATACGGGAATCTGTTCCACAATCTCGAGCCCGTAGCCATCCAAGCCCACGACGCGCCGCGGGGAATGCGCCATCAGGCGAATCTTGCGCAAGCCGAGTGCCGTCAAAATTTGCGCCCCAATTCCATAGTCGCGCAGATTACCCCGCCCTGGCCCGGGCGGCGACGAGGCCTCCCCCAAAAGCGCCTCCTGCATGCGGCCGGATTGCTCCATGTAAACAATCACGCCATGGCCAGCTTTAGCGACGCGAGCTAGGGACGCCATTAACGAGCGGTGGCTATCCATGCCTTGGGCATGAAAAACATCGCTCAGCAAATTTTCCGTATGCACCCGGACGAGTGTCGGCGAGGCATCGAGCTGCCCTTTGGTAAAAGCCAAGTGATGCCGTCCATCGACTTTGCTGCGAAAAACATGCAGCTGAAACTCACCATATTCGGAGGCAAAAGGACGCTGCGCCACCGCTTCGACGAGCTGCTCACGTTGATGCCGATATTCGATGAGCGCGGCGATTGAGATGAGCGGAATTTTATGCTGACGCTTAAATTCTACCAACTCAGGGAGTCGGGCCATCGTCCCATCTTCGCTGAGAATTTCGCAAATGACGGCCGCCGGCTTCAGGCCCGCTAACGCCGCTAGATCCACGGCCGCTTCCGTATGACCCGCCCGCTCCAGCACGCCACCGGGGCGCGAGCAAAGCGGAAAAACATGCCCGGGCTGCACGAGCTCATCAGGACGGGTCTCGGGGTTAGCCAACAGTAAAATTGTTCGAGCCCGATCAAAAGCACTGATCCCCGTTGTAATTCCCTCGGCGGCGTCCACCGAAACGGTGAAAGCGGTGCGCATCGCTTCGCGATTTTGCTGCACCATGGGATTAACGCCGAGTCGCTTAAGCTGGGATTCCGTCATCGGAACGCAGATGAGCCCACGGGCGTGGCGTATCATCATGTTAACTAGTTCAGGCGTTGCCTTCTCCGCGGCCATCACCAGATCC
>SXZN01000020.1 GCA_005787865.1 Opitutaceae bacterium
CTGTCCATTTCGCGGCCCGTCATCTCGCTCGGCAAGGATATCGGATTTTTGCCCGGCACGTTGGAGGAAAAGATGAAGCCCTGGCTGCAGCCCTATCACGATGCTTTGGAAGTTTTGATTCCCGCCAAGCCAGCGAAAGAACCGCAGTTCGCGCAAAAAAAAGCCGGCAAGAAAAAGAAACAGAAAAATGACGAGGTGATGGCGATGATGTCGCAGCCGCAACCGACCCACGGCGGTGGTTCGGGTGGTCATCATGGTCCGCCGGCAATTAAGCCTTACGAGCGGCTCATTAGCAGCGGGGTGGTGGAGATAGAGGCCCTCTGCTTTATCCGGGGGCGTTCCATTGCTCGGCGCTTCTTTATTTTGGATGAGGCGCAGCAATTGACGCCCCATGAGGTCAAGACCGTGATCACGCGTATTTCGGAAAGTTCGAAGCTCGTGCTGATTGGGGATCCCGCGCAAATCGACAATCCTTACGTCGATTCACGCAGCAATGGGCTCGTCTACTGCCATAACCGCATGAAGGGTCTGGCGCTGGCGGCTCATGTGAAGTTGACCAAAGGCGAGCGCTCAAAGTTAGCCGAGCTAGCGGCGGATTTACTCTAATTGGTTAACGCCGGGGTGCTCGTCATTGAGTCGAGGGCACCGGCAAGCCGCTGGCCTTTTACTCTAGCTCATCACCGTCTTCGGGATCCACGACGGTTTCACGGCTAGTTTCGCTCATCATGCGAGGCGCCGTGAAAGGATTGGTCTGTTTAGGCGTGGTCAAAGATTGCGCAATAAAGGCCAGCAGTTCTGAGCGCCCGGTTTTGGTGGTCGTGGACGTGGCGAAGATCGGCGGCTGCGCGTCGGTCGACTTAGCCATGGCTTGCTTAAATTTATCCATGGCATTGCGCGTGTGCTGAGCGGCTTGTTTATCAACTTTGGTAAACACCAGCGCGAAGGGGATTTCATTGGTGCCGAGCCAATGCACAAATTTGAGATCCATTTCCTGCGGCGGGAGACGCGAGTCGATCAGGGCAAACACCCGTTGCAGCGTGGGGCGCTGGCTGAGATAATCGCGCACGGCGGTGTTAAATTCAATGCGATCAGTTTTGGAAACCTTGGCGTAACCGTAGCCGGGGAGGTCGACGAGACTCCACGTGTTGTTGATCGTGAAAAAATTGATCAGCTTGGTTTTGCCCGGCAGATCGGAAACGAGGGCGAGATCTTTTTTCTCAGCGAGTAAATTGAGCAATGAGGACTTTCCAACGTTGGAGCGCCCAATAAAGGCAAATTCAGGCAGCACCGCGCGGGGGCAAGCGGCGAGGCTCGGGGCGCTGGTGGCGAAAAGGGCTGATTTAATTTTCATACAGGCAAAGGGCGAAGGGACAGTTTGACCGAAGGTTGGTCCAGACCGCAAGTGGCATGGTCAGCTGATTAGTAACTTAGCCGGCCGTTAAGCACGAATAGCCCAACGCAATTTTGCCGAGGTGCTCCGGGGGTTTGCGCGACGTTCCGCTGGGCTTGCGCGGATGACCTTCTCATTAGTGGAGGTATAAATTCCCGCGCGGACGCCGTCGCGGAAAGCCTGTTTTACCCGCCGATCCTCCCCGGAATGGAAGGTGAGAATCGCCACGCGACCGTTGGGGTTAAGGCAAGCGGGCAGGTGGCGCAGAAACAGGTCAAGCACGCCGAATTCGTCATTTACGGCAATGCGCAGAGCTTGAAAGACGCGGCGCACACTATCGTCGTCCGTTGCTTGGTCATGGCTCGGTTTAGCCTGCCATAAAATTTCTCGAATAGCGTCAGCCAGCTGCCGCGTGCGGGTGAACGGGGTAAGGTGGCGGCGGACGATAAGCTCACGGGCTAATAACTCAGCGTGGGGTTCATCCGCATGTTCCGTGAAGGCGGCCGCCAGTTTCGTCTCAGTTACTCGAGCGAGCCAGTCCGCGGCGGCCGGTGGGCGTGATGGGTTCAGGCGGAGGTCGAGTGGGCTGTCGATTTTAAATGTGAACCCGCGGGTTGGATCGTCGAGTTGCATGGAGGACACCCCGAGATCAGCGAGGATCGCATCGACTCCGCTTAGTCCGAGGTTTGCTAGCACTTTGGGCAGGCCGGCAAAATTAGAGCGGACGGCCGTAAAAATATCTTCGCCGAAGCCGGCGGCACGGAGGCGGGCCGTCGTTTTCGCATGTTCTACGGGGTCAACATCAAGGCCGATGAGTCGCCCGTGGGAGGCAAGGCCGGCCATTAATTCGCGGGCGTGACCACCGAAGCCGAGGGTGCAATCCACGGCGATCTCACCTGGCTGGAGGGCGAGTGCCTCAAGAATTTCGGCGACCATAATTGGTCGGTGACTACCGGCGGGGGTTTTGCCGGCTGCCAGTACTTTCGCCACGTCGGCGCGATAACGCTCAGGATTGAGCTCTTTGTATTTATCTTCGAAGCGCCGAGGGTTTTTCCCCGCATAGCGTGGGCGCCGCTGATGCGGTCTGGCCGACTCGGCGGGAGGGACCGAGGGGTGCGACGGCTCAGACATACAAATTTTAGGTTAGCAGCAATCCGACAAGTTACAAACAGAGCCAGAGCCCTTAGGTCTCGGCGTGAAGCTGTTGCAGCAAAGCTTGGATATAACCAAAGCAGAAGGCAAAAGCCTTGTGGCCTTGGGGATCGCCGGCGATTTGGGGAACGTGATCGGGCATGATCATCCCGGTATAGCCCACTTCACGGTAAGTCCGCAGGGCGCGAGGCATGTCCATATCACCCTCATCGGGGAAGGTTTCCTGAAAATTGAGATAGCCGCCGCGGATATTACGAAAGTGAACGTTAAATATCTTCCCCCTTTGGCCAAAGTAGCGAATCACGTCATCAATCTGTTCGCGTGGGTGGGTGAGCATTTCCGCGATGGAACCTTGGCAGAAATTGAGCCCATGGTAGGCGCTGGGGACAGTTTCAACAAAACGCTGCAGGCCCGCCACGGAGCCGAGCACGGTATGCACGCTGCGCCAGCCAGTGGCTGGCATGGCGGGATCTTGGGGGTGCAGGGCGATTTTCACCCGAGCTTCTTCGGCGACGGGCACGACGCGTTTAAGAAAATATTCAATCCGATCCCAGTAGATCGCCTCGCTAATGGGGCCGGCCGCAGTGATGGGCGGATCTTGTTTGGCCGCGGCGTAGTCAAAGGAGCTGCGGCTGGCGCCGCCGCGGCCAATGGTCCGATCGGTTCGGACCACCCCGATAAAGGTTAGATTATATTTTACCATTGGAATGCCCACCGCCCCAGCATGGCGGATCATGGTACAAATATTATCAATCGCCCGCTCCCGCTCGGGATCCTTTGCGAGTAGAATTTCCGGTAACTCGGCTTTGGAGATTTCCCGCGAGCTGAGCGGCAGGGGCACGATGTCCAGTTTGATCCCGAATGATTCAACATGGCGGCGCAGACGGGTCAGGGTGTCGATGGACCAAGCATCCATCTTGGCTTCGAGCTGGCCGCTACAAATATGTTTAACGCCAAACGCGGCTAACGCCTGCAAGGTATCGGCTGAGTGATCGTGTTGGTGCCCGGCGTGAAATAAAATAGGCGGCTTTGGGCGGGCCGGAGTTATTGCCACCGTCTCGGCGGCCAGACCAGTAGCGCCGGTGAGGCCCAGGGCGGCGGCGCGAAGGATAAAATCCCGCCGGCTATTATTCTCAGCTGGGTCTGGGGTACGAGCCGGAGCCTTTTTCGTCGCGAAATTTTCGCTCGGGGTGAGAGCGGCCGCCGGGTCTGAAGGAGGGGAAATCATCACAGCAAACGCAAGGGGCGGGGACTCAGTAAGTGAGCGAGCTCGATGGCAGGGGTAGGGACGTGCACGTTACTAATAAAACCACTCCCGCGAAATTTTGCGGGAGTGATTTGGGTAAATAGCGAGCTAGCTTTAAGGCTCGCTCGCGGGCAGGCGGATCACTGACAAGCTTCGCACTCTTCGCCATTCTTCATAGCTTCAATCGAGCACGCTTTTTTCTCTTCCGCAGTGAAGGATTTCTTGGGCGCAGGAGGGGCGATATGATTTAAGGCTTCGGCATCGCGGGTGGCGGTTTCGGCCTTAGTTTCCCCTGCCGCTCCGCGCACATCTTTCTTGGCGGCGAGCGTAGCTTTTTCGATGCCCGAGGCGCCGAGGCTGCGGAGATAATAGGTGGTCTTCAGACCGGCATGCCAAGCGGAGCGGTACATATGGCTGAGCACCTTTAAATCAGGCGATTTGAGCCAGAGATTTACGCTTTGCGATTGATCGATCCACTTTTGGCGGCGAGCTGCTGCGGCGATGACCCATTTAAAATCGACGCCAAAGGCAGTGAGATATTTTTCTTTTAGGTCGGCGGGGATGGCCTCGATATCTTTGAGTTCGCCGTCAAAATATTTCAGCGCATCGCTCATCTCTTGGTTCCAGAGGCCGCGGCTCTTGAGATCGCGCACGAGGAATGGGTTGAGGACCACGAATTCCCCGGAGAGATTGGATTTAACGTAGAGATTTTTGTACGTGGGCTCGATGCAAGGCGATGTGTTGGTGATGTTCGAGATCGTCGCGGTGGGGGCGATGGCGAGGACGTTGGAGTTGCGCATGCCTTGCGAGGCGATCTTGGTGCGGAGGGCGCTCCAATCCATCTGGCCGCCGCGAGGTACTTGAATGGGTACGCCGCGCTCTTGCTCGAGCAGATCAACGGTGTCTTGGGGCAAGAGGCCACGATCCCACTTCGAGCCTTTGTAGGTCGAGTAGGCGCCGCGTTCCGCCGCGAGATCCGCCGAGGCCTCGTAGGCATAGTGCGAGATTGCCTCCATGAATTCATCATTGAATTCAACGGCCGCTTCCGAGGCGAAAGACACGCCCTTCATATAAAGAGAATTGGCTAGCCCCATCACGCCGAGGCCGATCGGGCGGTGGCGTTGATTGGAGGTCTTGGCCGCGACGGTCGGATAGAAATTGATATCGATGACATTATCGAGTGCCCGGACGGCGACGCGAATGGTGTCGCGCAGCTTTTCGTGATCGAGGGAGCCATCGTCCTTCAGGTGTGAGTCGAGGATGACTGAGCCCAGATTGCAGACGGCGGTCTCATCGTTCGAGGTATTGAGGGTGATCTCGGTGCAGAGATTGCTCGAGTGAATGACGCCGCAGTGGTCTTGGGGAGAGCGCACGTTGCAAGGATCCTTGAAGGTGATCCAGGGGTGGCCGGTCTCAAAGAGCATCGACAACATTTTCTTCCAGAGCTCAAGGGCCTCAATTTTGTGGGCCTGGATTTTACCTTCTTCGCCGAGTTTCTCATAGCGCAGGTAAGCTTCTTCGAATTTGCGACCGTAGAGATGATGCAGGTCAGGGGTCTCGTTCGCGCGGAAGAGGGTCCAGGTGCCGCGGGCTTCCATGCGTTTCATGAACAAGTCGGGAATCCAATTCGCCGTATTCATGTCGTGGGTGCGGCGGCGGTCGTCACCGGTGTTGCGGCGAAGCTCGAGAAATTCGAAGATATCGTTGTGCCAAGATTCGAGGTAGGCGCAGCCGGAGCCCTTGCGCTTGCCGCCTTGATTGACCGCGACGAGCTGATCGTTGTGGAGCTTGAGGAAGGGGATAACGCCTTGGGATTCGCCGTTGGTGCCCGCGATATGCGCGCCGGTGCCGCGAACGGAGGTCCAGGAGCCGCCGAGGCCACCCGCCCACTTGGAGAGTTGGGCGTTTTCCGCGATCCCGCGGTACATAATAGATTCCAACGAGTCATCCACGTAGTAAAGGTAGCAGCTCGAGAGTTGGGAGTGGAGCGTGCCGGAGTTGAACAGCGTCGGAGTGCTGCTGCAGAAGCGGCGGGACTTGTAGAGTTCGTAGAGACGAATGGCCCAATCTTCGCGGGTGCGCTTCTTTTCTTCAAGGAACAGGCCCATCGAGACGCGCATCCAGAAAAACTGAGGAGTCTCGAGGCGCTTGGAGCGCTTGCCGGTCTTGTCGATGATGAGGTAGCGATCGTAGATGGTCTGGACGCCGAGAAAATCGAGCTCGAGGTCAGCCGTTGGATCGAGCGCGGCTGAGATTTTGTTTAGATCGTATTCTTTGAGCCGGGGCGTGAGGCGCTTGATGGCGATCCCGCGGTCGATGTAGGCGGCGAAGGCTTGTTGGTGGAATTTCTTCAGGGCGCCGATGCCGTCGCGGACGATATCCCAGCCGAGCACTTCTTCGTAAATGTAGCTGAGTTGGATCCGGCCGGCGAATTTAGCGAAATCAGCATCTTTCTCGATGAGCGTCTTGGCGTTGAGAATAATGGTGTTGTTGAGATCACCGAGCGCAATGTTATCGAACAGGGCGCGCCGCAATTCTGCTTCGATTTGATCCGAGGTGAGGCAGAGCTCGAGACCGATGGAGGCAAACTCGATACGCTTTTTGAGGTCGAGGCCATCCCACAAGAACGTGGTGTCATCAGCGCGGGCGACGACTACCATGGAATTTTGCTGAGCTGGCGGGGTCACGGGAGAGGTTTCGGCCGCGGGTTCAGCGAGGCGGGTGGTGGCGCGTGCGGCGCGGTAGAGAATGTAGTCTTCCGCGACCTTGTAATGGCCGGACTTCATTAACTCCTCTTGGACCATGTCCTGCACTTCTTCGATATGGAGAAAGGCTTGTTTGACTTGGAGAGCACGTTCCGTGATCGCGCGGCTAATGGCAGTGGCGGGGGAGGGATCCTTTTGCAGGGAGAGAAAGGCTTTGCGAATGGCGATCTCGATTTTGCCTTCGTTCCACGGCACCACTTGATGATTACGGCGGATGAGGCGGACGGAGACACCGTGCGTTTCGCGGGAAATATTGAGCTTGGAGGCGCGCTTAAGCAGGAGGCTCTTGGCGACATCGTGAGCGTTATTATCTACGAGAGTTTTTTCGATGAGCACGTAAAGATCGTGAAGGGAGACGCGGATCGGGCCGCGCTCGAGGGCTTTCTTGGTGAGATGCGAGGCAACTTCGCGGGTGACGTCGGCGACAAAGCGCTGGTTTTTCTCGTTAAAAATATCTGCTTCGCCCTTGGCTTGGAGCAAGTTGGCCAAGGAACGACCAACGGTATCGGCGACCTCGCTTAGGTCGAAGCGCTCTTCGCCGTGGGGGCATAGTACTTGAATCTCAGGCACTGGCACCGACTCATCGCGCAGGATGTCACGCCAGTTATAATTGGGCTTTTGATCTTTGGGGGCAACCGTAAGTTTTTTAAGGGCAAGGTCTTGCGCAATAGAAGGGGTATGCATGAGAAAATAAATACGAGAAGATTAACCAAAAGGCGGCCAATAACTCAGAGTTCGTCGTCGCTTGAGCCGTGCAGAGCGGAGGATTTTTGATATTCGGTGACGCGACCTTCGAAGAAGTTTTGCTCCTTCTTGATGTCCATCATTTCAGCGAGCCAAGGCAGGGGATTTTTAACCCCCGGACTGAGCGGGGCGAGGCCGCAGCCTTCCAGGCGACGGTCGGCAATGTAGTCGATATACGTCAGAAATTCTTCGATGGAGAGACCAACTGCGTTCACGGGGAGGCAGTCGCGGATGAAATCTTTCTCGAGGAGGATGCCTTCCGCCATCGTCTGGCGCAGCTCTTCCTTGAACTCGGGAGTCCAGATCTCGCGATTCTCTTCGACGAGATCCATGAAGAGATTCCGGAAGAGTTCGATGTGATTTGATTCATCGCGCAGCGTGTAGCGGAACATCTGGCCGATGCCGGGGAATTTGTTCTGGCGGTAAAGCGCGAGCACCATGCCGAAGAGGCCGTAGAATTGGGTGCCTTCCATGCATTGGCCGAAGGTGAAGATATTTTTTGCCAGCAGCTTCTTGTTTTCTAGCTTCGTCAAATCGAGGTCGCGGCGGAGATCGCGGGAGACCTTGTTGACGAATTCATTTTTCTTTTCGATCGACTTGATATCTTCGAACATGGCCTCGCACTCGTGCGGGTTGATGCCGAGGGAAGAGATCATGTAGAGGAGCGAGTCCGCGTGAATATTCTCTTCGTGGGCGTGACGGCCAAGGACCAGCTTCAACTCCGGGGCGGTCACGAGTTCGCGGACGACGTGTTGGATGTTGTCACCGACAATACCCTCGGCGGCGGAGAAATAGCCAATGCCCATACGGATGATCCAGCGTTCGATGTCGCTGACGGTTTTCTCATCGCGCCACTGCTCGATGTCCTTGCCCATCGGGACATCCTCGGGCTCCCAGTGGTTGGCCTTCATCGTCTTGTAAAGATCGTAGGCCCACTGGTATTTGAGCGGGAGAATGTTGAAATAAGGTACCTGGCGGCCGTTGATGACTTTCTTTGCGGCGAACGCGGCCTCGGCCTTGTCCTGATCGAGCATGAACGTCTTATTGCCGACGGAGAATGATTTTTGCATAGTCGTGCGCAGCTGAGAGAGAAATTTTGGAGAAAAACGGTGTGTGCCCCGTGGTCTAGATACGGTAGGAAGCCTCTGGCGACACTAAGTTGCCAAAACTTCCCAACACGTTGTCGACCACCACAGGATGTGGATGCCCGGAACCTTGACCACAACTAATGGGAATTGCAGGAAAGCCCGTCAATAAATTTTGTCTAAGAAAATATTAAAATAGGCCATTTTTTTGGTGGACACCGAAAAACCGCCCTTCGTTTTTATAAAAAAAAATTATAAAATCCTAAAATTCTAATTTCTCCTCTGAAAAACCCCTTGTTTAATGATTTCAAAATGCCCGAAAATATTTTCTTGACGCGAAAAAAAATGTGTCGGGCGAATTTTTTTTAAAAAAAATATTCGCGGCCGGCTGATTTTATTTCGCTTCGGCTTAGGCCGAACGCGGTAAATTTTTCCGCGGTGAGGCCAGCTGAGTTTTCGGGTTTTTTTAGCGGTGGAAGTAGCCCTTATAATTCTCCTAAGGCTTTAACCCTATTTAATTAATGAACTGGGGCCTGAGCTTGGCCGCACCGGGAAGATTATGAGCCTTTTGCCTTACTGGTGGCCAATCGCCCCGC
>SXZN01000146.1 GCA_005787865.1 Opitutaceae bacterium
CGCAAGACGGGCGAACGCATGAAGCTCGCCAACACGCAGGAGCATTGGTCGATGGAAGGTCGCGACATCGTGCGCGAAGCCAATTATCAAGGCGCGGACAGCTACACGCAAAATCCGGGCTACGTGAATGGCATCGGTATGGAGTCGCATACTCCGGCCGTTCTCGGAGCGGACAAGGGCAAGTCCCCTGCGTTTATTGCGACGACGACCCCGCGCGGAAATTCTCTCTACGAATCCCCTAATCTTGATGGAACGCATCAATGGGGTATGTCGATCGACCTCAATACCTGCATCGGTTGCAACGCCTGTATCGTCGCCTGCCAAGCGGAGAATAATATTCCGATCGTCGGCAAGGATCAGGTCATGCGCGGTCGTGAGATGCAGTGGATTCGTCTCGACCGTTATTACTCTGACGGCAAAGCCGACGCGGAGGCCTTCGGGGCTGAAGGCAACAAGGTCCTCCCGGAGGATCCGCAAGTTTCCATGCAGCCGATGACCTGTCAGCACTGCGAACTCGCGCCGTGCGAGACGGTGTGTCCGGTTAATGCGACCGTCCATGACGATGAAGGCATCAACGTGATGGCCTATAATCGCTGCATTGGTACGCGGTACTGCGCCAACAATTGTCCGTACAAGGTGCGCCGGTTTAATTTCTTCGATTACAATAAGCGCGCGACGGATCAGCTTTATATGGGGCCACTCGGCACGCAGAGTGAAATGCCCGAATTGGTGAAGATGGTGAAAAATCCTGACGTCACGGTCCGTATGCGCGGCGTGATGGAGAAGTGCACCTAGTGCGTCCAGCGTATCCAGCAGGCGAAGATCGCGCAGAAGCGCGCGGCCGGAGCGAGTGGCGACATTGTGGTGCGGGATGGCGCGGTGAAGACCGCTTGCCAACAGGTTTGCCCGGTCGAGGCCATTATTTTTGGCGATATTAAAGATGAAAACAGCGCGGTCTCGCGCGCCAAGGCGCAGGACCGTGATTATGCGGTGCTCGGTTATCTCAACATTCGTCCGCGCACCACTTACCTGGGTAAATTGCGTAACCCCAATCCGGCGATGCCGGACTACGTGGCACTGCCCTTGAGTCGCGTGGAATACAATCAGAAGAACGGCCATGCCGCTTCGGCTGACAGCCATGGTCACGAGGCCGCGCCCCATGCTGCCGGCCACGGAGGGCATAACTGATGAGCGCTCATTCCACTGATCAAGCCGCGCAACCGGCGATTCTCGCGGAGGTTAAACCCGCCATTATTCCGCGGGCGGTGCTCGTGGAGCAGAATCGTGATTTCCATTGGATCACCGAAAAAGTCTGCGGCATCGTAGAAGGCACGACGCCCACGTGGTGGTGGTGGTGCTTCGGCCTCGCCGCCGTCGTCGCGTCTTTCACGGTTTCCGGACTCGTCTACCTCGTCTCCACGGGGGTGGGCGTGTGGGGCCATGCTAATCCCGTCAACTGGGCGTGGGACATCGTCAACTTCGTGTTCTGGATCGGTATCGGTCACGCGGGCACACTCATTTCGGCGATCTTGTGTTTGTTGCGCCAAAAATGGCGGACCTCGATTAATCGGGCGGCGGAAGCCATGACGATTTTCGCGGTCGTTTGCGCGGCAATCTTCCCCGTCTTCCACGTCGGTCGTATTTGGTTCGCGGTGATGCCGGGCTGGTTGTTCCCCTTCCCGAATTCGAATGGGATTTGGCAGAATTTTCGTTCGCCGTTGGAGTGGGACGTGTTCGCGGTTTCCACTTACGGCACGGTGTCCGTGCTCTTTTGGTATGTCGGTTTGATTCCTGACTTAGGCACGATGCGCGATCGCTTTACGGCCACGGGCAATATGCTCAAGGCGCGCATCTACGGTTTCTTCGCCATGGGTTGGCGCGGATCGAATCGGCATTGGAGCAATTACGAGATGGCGTACCTGATTCTCGCCGGCATCGCGACTCCGCTCGTGCTCTCGGTGCATACGATCGTGTCGTTCGACTTCGCCGTTTCCCTGATTCCGGGCTGGCACACGACTATCTTCCCGCCGTACTTCGTGGCGGGCGCGATCTTCTCTGGTTTCGGCATGGTCATGACGCTCATGTTGCCCTTGCGCGCGGTTTACCGGCTCGAGGATCTGATCACGCAGTACCACATCGATTGCATGTGTAAGATCACTTTGGCGACCGGCACGATGGTCGGTTACGCCTACTCGATGGAGTTCTTTATCGCTTGGTACAGCTCCAACCCATACGAGGGGTTTGCCTTCATCAATCGCGCCTTTGGTCACTATGCTTGGGCGTATTGGATCATGATCGGGTGTAACGTGATTACCCCGCAATTCTTCTGGTTCAAATCGGTCCGTGAGAACACGACGCTCGTCTGGATCCTGTCAATTTTCGTCAACGTCGGCATGTGGTTCGAGCGTTTCGTGATTATCGTAACCTCGCTCGCTCGCGATTTCTTGCCGTCGAGCTGGGGTTATTATTCTCCCTCGATCGTGGAAATTTTCACCTTCTTCGGGACCTTTGGCGTCTTCTCTTGCTTGTTCCTGTTGTTCATTCGCTTCGTCCCCATCATGCCGATGTCGGAAGTGAAAGCGGTCATCCCGGCGGCTGATCCGCATGCGGGGCATCATCATTAAACCGCTGCGACCATGAAAAAAAATTACGGAATCGTCGCCGCTTTCGACACCACCCCCGCTTTATACCAAGCCTGCCTGCAGGTGCGGGACGCGGGTTATACGCAGTGGGATTCGCTCACGCCTTTCCCAGTGCACGGCTTAGATGCCGCCATGGGCATGCGGCGATCGCAGGTGCCGCGTTTTTCGCTCACGGGCGGGCTGATTGGTTTTTGTACCGGCATGTCCTTCATCTGGTGGGCCAACGCGTACGAATATCCGCTGATCGTCGGTGGTAAGCCCTATTTCAGCCCGATGTTCGCCTTTCCGATCTCGTATGAATTGACGATTCTCTTCACCGCCTTCGCGACGATCGCCGGCATGTTTTTGCTCAATCGGCTGCCGATGCATTATCATCCGCTGCTGAAAGCGCCCCAATTTGTCCGCGCCAGTGACGACCGTTTCTACATCGTGATTGAGGCGAGCGATCCAAAATTTAACCCGGCCCAGACCCGCGCCCTGCTCGAGCAGGCGGGGGGTAAGGATATTGCCGAAATCGAAGAGTAAGATGCGCTACGCCTATTACACCTTAGCTTTTGTGGTCGTGCTCCTGATTTCGGTCATGGGCTTCCGCGGACTCCGCTCCGAGCGGCCGCCGATCGAAGTTTTCCCCGACATGGATCGTCAGGCGAAATATAAGCCCCAAGCCACGTCCAAGTTTTTCGCCGACGGTCGCGCGGATCGGCCCCTGCCCGCCGGCACGGTGCCCCGCGGTCGCACAGTTAATGCGGATCCCGCTTTCTTGCGCGCGGATGATTTTCGCTATGCCGGTAAAAATGCTGACGGTACTTTTGCCCGCGGCTTTCCGGTGCCGGTCACGGATGATTTGATTCACCGCGGACAGAATCGTTACATGATTTACTGCTATCCGTGTCATGGTGCTTTGGGCGATGGCAATGGCATCACGAGGTCCTATGGCATGGCGCTCACGCCGACGTATCACGATGATCGTCTACGCGGCATGGCGGAAGGGGAGCTCTTTAACACGATCACCTACGGTAAGAATACGATGTACCCGTATGCGGATAAACTTTCACCCGATGAGCGCTGGGCGGTCGTGGCTTATATGCGCGTACTCCAACGCGCCGGGCAGGCCACGATCAATGATGTGCCCGCCGAGCAACGCGGAGGATTAAAATAATATGAGTGCCCCTACTGCACCCACCGCCTTGGCCAATAAGTTCCTCACCGCGGGTCTCGCGGGTCTCGCGGTTACCGCTTTAGCTTTCGGCTTTTCGGAGAATCAACAAGCGGTGGCGCTCGCTTATCTGGTGGGTATTTCCTATTGGATCGCGGTTTGTGTCGGCATGTTGTTATTGATCCTCATTCACCACATTGTGGATGCCGGCTGGTCGACGGTTATTCGCCGTCAATTTGAGCATGGGCTCTCGGCCTTTAGCTGGCTGTTTGCGCTCTTCTTGCCTCTGCTGATTTTAGCTTGGGTGAAACCCGGTTTGATTTGGCCCTGGATGGATCTCACCCACGTGTTGCCCGGCGGTCACGGCACGGTTGCCTCGGATATTCTTTATCAGAAAAAAGCCAGTTTCCTCAATGTGCGGATGTTCACGGGCATGACGCTTGGCTTCTTCGCCGTCTGGATATGGCTATCCGCGCGCTTGCGCAAGGCCTCCTTTTCGCAAGATGCCGATGGCGATGTGCAGTGGACTTTCATGAATCGGAAGACGGCCGCTTTTGGCATTCCGCTGACCGCGCTGGCGCTGAGCTTTGCGGCCATCTATTGGATGAAGAGTCTCGAGTACCACTGGTTCTCCACGATGTACGGGGTGTGGTTCTTCGCGAATTGCATCCGCGCAGGTTTGGCCTTCGGGGTGATGATCACGTACTGGCTGTATATGCGGGGCGATTACAAAGGGATTTTTAACACGAATCAACTGCATTGTCTGGTCGCGCTCGCTTTTGCTTTCGTCGTGTTCTGGGCCTACATCACTTTTTCGCAGTATTTCCTGATCTGGAATGCCAACGTCCCGGAGGAAACCTTTTGGTATAACATTCGTGAACACGGCGACTGGGTGTGGGTCGGCATGCTGATCTTATTTGGGCATTTCTTTTTCCCCTTCATCTATTGGCTGTCTTATCGCCGCAAATCGACGCTCCGTGCGGCGTTGTTCATCAGCTGCTGGATAGCCGTCATTATTTTGGTCGATCTTTGCTACAACGTGCTGCCGGCCATGAAAGACGCGCACGATGACCCGCTGCCGTTCCTCTCGCTCCATTTGTTGTGGGTGCTGACCTCGGTCATCGGCGTCGGCGGAATTTGTGTGGCGGCTTATCTCCGGAGCTTCGGGACGGCGAAGATCATTCCCATTCGTGACCCCCGCATTCGTGAGTCGCTCACGCACCACGAAGCGACGGCGCCAGAAACTTATCAGCTCGAGGCCCATTCATGAGCAATTCCTCCGCCTCTTTTTCTTTCCCCGCGCGGACCCCGTTGTTTACCACGGTGGTGGTGCTCGTCTGCTTTGCCGCTTTGGGCTGGCTGGCGATGAAATATTACGTCCCCCAGGCCTATAAAGTAGATAAAGTGGAAGGCGTGCGGACGCCCGCCGATCGGGCGGCATTGCTCGCGGAGCATCGCGCTAAAGAGCAAGCCGCCGAGAAAAGCTATGGCTGGGTCGAGCAGAAGACGGGCCACGTGCGCCTACCGATTGAGCGCGCCATTGAACTCACCGTGCGCGAGCACGCGAAGCCGTAATCTTTGCCGATGAATTCCCCTGATCAACCCGTCCGCCCGGAGCAAATGCAGGTCGATGCCTCAGCCAAATGGCCGGGCCTGGCCCTCTTTGGTTCAGCGCTAATTTGGCTGCTGCTGGGCGGCGCGTTGCAACTCATAGCCGCGATCCAACTGCATACCCCGACCTTCTTGGCGGACTGTGCTTGGTTTACTTACGGCCGCATCGCGCCCGCGGCTCAGAATGCGTTGATCTACGGTTGGGGGATCAATGCGGCCCTCGGGTTTGGGCTTTGGCTGATGGCGCGTTTGTCCGCGACGACCCTCCGCCATGGCGGTTGGTTGTTAGTGGCCATTCAATTTTGGAACACGGGGGTCACGCTGGGGGTGTTGGGCATTCTCGGTGGCTATTCCACTTCGTTTGAACTCTTGGAGATGCCGCGCTTCGTCACACTCATCTTGCTAGTCTCTTATGCGATGATGGGTGTCTGGGCCGTCACGACCTTTAGCATCCGCAATACCGAAAATGTTTTCGCCTCCCAATGGTATCTCTTCGGCGCGGCGTTCTGGTTTCCTTGGTTGTATGCCATTGCCCAGCTGATGTTGCTGAAGGCTCCGGTGCGCGGCGTGCTGCAGCCCGTCGTCAATGCTTGGTATGTACACGGGCTCTACGGTCTCTGGTTTGTCCCCGTGGCGTTGGCCGCAGCTTATTATTTCCTGCCGAAAATTCTCGGGAAGCCGATCGCCAATTATTATTTGGCGCCGCTCGCTTTCTGGTGGTTGGTGATCGGGACTGCGGTGGCGGGGGGCAGCCGACTGATCGGCGCGCCGGTGCCGGTGTGGATTCCGGCTTTGGGTACGGTCGCTAATTTCCTGTTGGTCGTCCCGGTGGTGATTATTGGTCTCAATCTTTTCGGCACGTTCTCGGGTCGTTACAGTGCGCTCGCGGGCAGCGTAACGCTGCGGTTTATTTTACTCAGTGCGCTCGCCTTCATTTTTGCCTCCGTGCTCAATCTGGCTTTTTC
>SXZN01000021.1 GCA_005787865.1 Opitutaceae bacterium
CCCCCCTATATTTATCGATACTCTCAAATAAAACCATGGTGAATATCGCATCCGCATTTCCCTACCCTGAAGAACGATTTTTAATGGATTGAAGACCCATGTTAGGCCCGCCGAATTAACAACCACGAACTTTGTATAACTTATATGAGATTTTGAGCTCCCAAAACGCGTTTCCCCCACGAATTGATCACCATTTAACATCCTGACTCCAGAAATACGTCTATGACACCAACTATGAGCTGCAAAGGTGTAAATTGGGGGTGTCTTTCAGCCTTTCCGCCTCTAAAGCTAAAAATAATCATGATAACGATATTTCTGGTTAACGTGCATCTAACATCTCGCGCGAAAGGCGAATGCATGCCTCTTTAAAAATGAAGATGTTAACATGCCCGCGTTGGTGGCGGAGATCCAGGAATTGGCTTTTTCCATAAGGTATCTTTGTTTATTTACAGACATAGCTGCTAAAAAACGAGAAGACTACCTTTGCCTAAGAAATGGCGATAGCTTTCATTATATGTAAAATCATGATAGGTAATGTAATAAGCTATAAAATCTGAGTAGAATATTTCACAAGTTTCTGACTTGTTATTCTTTTTGAACTTACCTTTTAGTCCCGTCTACGCCACCGAGTTCGTTTTCTATATATATCAATAATTGACCAATATTTGATCATTTTAAGGCTATTTTACTCATTTTAAGCCTAAATCTACCGTTTTTAAATAATTCCGCAACTGACCCAAATCGAAAATTTAAATTGCAGTTGAGCCTTTATTTCTGGTTAATTCTTACCCGCTAAACTAAACAAGTGCGACAACCCTTAACTAAGGCGAATGCTTGGACCTAAAACAAATTAAACAGATAATCGACCTCATGAAGCGCTCAGAGCTATCAGAGTTCGAGTTTGAGGAGAACGGCTTCAAGATTAAGATAAAAAGAGGTCCTAGTGGACAGCCGATCTTTACTGCAGCCCCGATAACTTCGCTCCCGGCAACCCTGCCTCAGTCATCGAGCGAAACCCTCAATACGATTAAACCAGCCGGGCAATCAAACGACCATGGCTCGGATGAAGCAGGATATACTTATGTAAAATCCCCAATGGTAGGGACTTTCTATAGATCTCCTTCTCCAGAAACACCGCCGTTTATCGATGCAAACGCGAAAGTTGAGGAAAAAACAGTGGTTTGCATTATTGAAGCGATGAAAATTATGAATGAAATTCAAGCCGAGACCAAGGGAACGGTTGTAGAGATACTGGTCGAAAGTGGCCAGCCGGTTGAATACGGGCAGCGACTATTTAAAATTAAACAAGGCTAACAAATATACCGCGTAACTAGGCGGAGTATTGCTACATTTTAATATAAAATTACCAGCATGATAAAAAAGATCCTCATCGCCAATCGCGGTGAAATCGCACTCCGCATCGTTCGGGCATGCCGTGAAATGGGGATTAAGAGCCTAGCCGTCTATTCAGAGGCCGATGTCCAATCATTGCATGTTCAACTCGCCGACGAGGCTATCTGCATAGGTGGGCCTAGAAGTTCCGACAGCTATCTGAGAGCTGATCGCATCATCAGTGCGGCGGAGATTGCAGACGTGGATGCGATTCATCCAGGCTATGGATTTCTTTCGGAAAATGCTAAATTCGCTGAGCAATGTGAATCATGTAATATTAAATTTATTGGCCCTAAATCTAAGAGCATTAGAATGATGGGCGATAAGGCAGTCGCCAAAGATACGGTCCGAAAAGCGGGTGTAATCACTGTCCCCGGATCAGACGGTCCCGTCGATAGCGAAGCAGAAGCGGTCAAAACGGCTCGCAAAATCGGCTATCCCGTCATTATTAAAGCAGTGGCTGGTGGTGGTGGCAAAGGAATGCGCATTGCGCATAATGACATCTCTTTTGCGAAGGAATTTCATGTTGCCCGCAAAGAAGCAGAGAAGGCTTTTGGCAACGGATCGGTCTACATAGAAAAATACATCGAAAAGCCACGCCATATTGAATTCCAGATTCTTGCTGATAGCCATGGGAAGGTGCTGCATTTAGGGGAACGTGATTGCTCGGTACAGCGCCGGCATCAAAAACTTATCGAAGAGTCTCCCTCGCCTTTCCTGACCCCTGGTTTACGCAAAAAAATGGCTAAGGCGGCTATTAAGGCGGCAGAGGCGGCAGAATATCAAAATGCGGGAACCATTGAGTTCCTCGTCGATGCGAAAGGTAATTATTATTTCATCGAAATGAATACTCGCATCCAGGTGGAGCACCCAGTGACAGAAGAAGTCACCGGGATCGACCTGATTAAACAGCAGATCAATATAGCTAACGGGGAAAAGCTAAGCTTTGACCAAAGCGATATCAAATTCGAGAAACACGCGATCGAGTGCCGGATTAATGCCGAGGATCCCGCGCGCAATTTCATTCCATCCCCTGGCACAATTAGCCTCTACTACGCGCCAGGTGGATTAGGGGTGCGCGTTGATTCGCACGCGTACAGCGGCTACTCTATCCCGCCGTATTACGATAGCATGATCGGTAAGCTCATCTGCTATGGGCCGACTCGCAAAATCGCTCTACAACGATCCTATCGGGCGCTCAGCGAATATTTAGTTCGTGGCATTAAAACAACGATCCCTTTGCATAAGGCGATTATGAGTGATCCTGTTTTTATTGAAGGCAAGGCCACCACCGCATACATGGAAGACTTTATGTCGCGGACCCCGACCGATCTGTTCTGAGGGCGAAGGAGAAATTTTTAGCTTACCCTGCCATAACCGCGATAATCCATCCTCGCGGTTAATTTCTCCACTCCGCCCATGATCCGCCGTGCGTATTGGATAGCGGGATTAGTCTTTGTTGCCCTCATTTTGTCTAAATGGAGTCCTCGAACAGGGCTTACACCGCTGATTCGTTTTGGTGAAAAATGGCAGGAACGCCGTTCTAGCCGGCTGCAAGATTTGCCGATTTCGACAGTGCCTCAATCGAGCGGTTATGATGGGCAATTTTATGCAGCGATCGCGCTAGATCCTCTGCTTCTTAGCCCTGAACTGGATCGAGTTATTGACGCTCCGGCTTATCGCGCACGCCGCATCTTGGCACCGGCCGTCGCTGCCTTCATTGGATTGGGTAATTCTTGGCTTACCCTTCAGGCCTATGCTTTACTGAATATTCCTTGCTGGTTCGCGCTCGGCTGGCTCCTGCATCGCCATCTAAGCGGCAATGACTGGCAAAGTTTTGCCCGCTGGATCGGTTGCATGTTCAGCATCGGGGTCTTAGATAGCGTCCGGCAATCGCTCGTAGACCTACCGGCCCTGCTCTTTTTGGCTTTAGCGGTAGAGGCCCAGCTAAGTGAGAAAAATTCAAAATCGACCCTGTGGTTGGCTTTAGGCAACCTGACCAAGGAAACTAGCGTGCTCGGGACCATCGCGTTGTACGGAAACAGCCTCATCGGCCCAGCCCGTCGAAGCGGCAGGCGACTATCGCTCTTCCTTGCTGTTCTCCCTTTAGCCCTTTGGGCGCTTTACGTGCAACAGCGCTTTAGCGGCGTGGGGCAGGATACGAGTTGGGGTAACTTCAATTGGCCGCTGATTGGCCTATTTGAGCAGATTAATCTATGTTCAGCGGAAATATTTAAGGGCAATTTTAATGGGCGCTATACCTTTGGGCTTTTGGCCATTCTCGGCCTGGTCACCCAGGCTTGGGTAGTATGGCGCCGGCCACAATGGTCAGCCCCTTGGTGGCGGATCGGAGCAATTTACTCTCTCTTACTCATATTTCTGAGCTCGTGGGTTTGGTCCGGCTATTGGGCTGCCTGCCGGAGCGTCCTCCCGTTGACTATCTGTTTTAACTTACTCTTACCAATCAACCGCTGGTTTTGGATTCTGTGGTTAGCGGGGAACCTCACTTTGCTGCACGGCGTCTTGCGGTTTATCTGATCTCATGCGCACCTTTCTATGTTTTTTAATTGGCGGATGCTTGCTTGCGCCAAAAATAATTGCCGGGGCCACAAGCTTGGAGCGATTGGCGACTGCCATGATCGGCTCATTTACCACAGCTGAACAAGCACTCGCTGATCAAGATTTTCGTAATATCACTTTACACGTCAGCCGCATTTGGAGCGACCGCTCCGATGGACGATGGCTGTATCTTGAACAGGCGCTCACGGATGCTCCGGAGCATCCCTATCGTCAGTTCATTTATCAGTGCACCGCAAGGGAGGATGGCGATATAGACGTCCACATCTTTAATTTACCGGACCCCATCGCCGCCACAGGCGCCTGGAAAAATCCTGCCCTAATCGATAAACTGAGCCCGACAGATTGCACCTTACAAGGAGAAGGCGCTTTAATAATTCAGGCCCACCCTGATGGCACCTTTACGGGTAAGACGGCGGGACGAGGAGGCGCAAGTGAGCTTCGGGGGGCCAGCTACGCCACCACCGAACTATCAATAGGACCCCAGCAAATCAAAGTTTGGGACCGCGGCTACAATGCCCGAGGAATCCAAGTCTGGGGTTCGATCAACAGCGGATATTTGTTTAAGAAGTTCGAGTAAGCGAAAGGTCGGCCCATTCACCCAAGATACGGGTCTCAATCCGCCAACTAGGGACAAGCACGGCAAACTCCTCACAGACTTGCGCTAATTCTTGGCTTAAAATGCCACTAAGGACTAATTGGCCGCTGGGCGCCACCGCTGAGCATAGCTGGCGAGCATAAGCGCGTAGCACATCAGCCTGAATATTGGCTAAAATTAATTCGGCTTGGCGCCCGACTAGACCAGTTACGAGGTCGCCAGTATAAAACTCCACTTTTCCGGCGAGTCCATTCAAGGCCGCATTCTTCTCACTCACAAGAATAGCCTCGGCATCATTATCAAAGCCGCTCACGGCTAAAAAACCCAGCTTGGCAGCCGAAAGGGCCAAAATCCCTGAACCGCAACCAGCGTCAATGACACGGCCTTGACCATTATTGCCCTCGGCAAAGCGCACCAGACGTTCGACCACCAGTCGAGTGGTCTCATGATTGCCAGTGCCAAAGGCCATCCCTGGATCAAGCCACAAAACCTCCTCCCCAGTTGGCAGCACAAAAATATCCTGTTCCCAAATAGGCACCCAGTTGAGGCGGCCAAATTTCCACGCTTTAAAATGAATCTTATAGCTATTCTTCCAGTCCTCGTCAGCGAGCAGTCGCTCCATGGGCTGCCCCACGGTCATTCCAGCCAACAAGAGGCTCAACTCAGTCCACGCGGCGCTCGATTCTAGCGCATCACAAAAAATACCAACGATCCAAGCACGTTTTTCGATGACGTCCTCCAATAAGCTCCAGCCCGCCACGCCCAGATCGAGCAAGATGGTTTCTAGGCTATCAATCGTCGCCGCATTCACCTCTATCTTTATTTCAACAAGCTGCATGCCGGAAAATTCTGGCCGGCTACAGTTGTCCGCAAGGAGATTTCTTCCGCTCATTTTAAGCTAATCGAGAGCAACCAATACTAGCGCGAACGAGCAGATGATCTAAAATTAATATGACACCGGAATGCTCAGCATTTTCCCACGACAACCAGCGTTTGCATAATCGTCCGAAGCGCGGCATGCGTTAGAGTCGACTTTTAACCATTCGCCGCTATAGATTTTAAAAATCAGACTTATGGAGTCATGGCTGGGCCCACCATAAAAGACTGAGTCTCTGCCCTCATACCCACTAACCAACTTCCTGTTTTATGAAAATTATCCGCTATTCTAATCCCCAAGGCACCATCCACTATGGGTCTGAACAACCTGATGGTTCATCTTTTCGCATTGATGGAAATATCTATGGCGATTTCAAGGTGAGCGCCGAACGTGCAGTCATCACCAAATTATTAGCCCCGATTGCTCCAGCCCAGATTTTGTGTATTGGCCTCAATTATGGACGACACGCGGATGAAACCGGCGCCAAGCGTCCCGAACGCCCGATTCTTTTCGTCAAGGGGATCAATGCCCTGCAACACCCCGGCGATCCCATTGAAATTCCGACGCACCTGCCGAGTACAGAAGTCGACTATGAATGTGAACTGGCGGTCGTGATCGGCCGTGTCTGTAAAAATGTCTCCCGTGAACATGCCCTCGATTATGTGCTTGGGTATACGTGCGCCAACGATGTCTCGGCTCGCGATCACCAAATCAAGTTGGGCGGCAGTCAGTGGTGTCGGGGGAAATTTTTTGATACCTTTGCGCCCCTCGGGCCTCGCTTAGTGACCCGCGATGAAATCCCCAATCCAAACGCACTGAAAATTGCCACCATTCTTAATGGTGAGCGCGTGCAAGACTGGACGACGAGCGATATGATTTTTGACGTACCGGCCCTCATTGCATACCTCAGTGGCAGCACGACGCTCGTCCCGGGCACCGTGATTTTAACTGGGACCCCGCATGGTGTGGGCATGGCGGCCAAACCGACCCCACGCTGGTTGCGCCCTGGGGATAGCGTCAGTATTGAAATTGAGAAAATCGGGACTCTCACCAGTCCGGTCGTGCTGGAACCCGTCTAAGAGTATTTCGCTTTTTAAGATTCCGCCATGAGTGATAACGTAGATCACCTACAAATTTATGGCCCGATAAGAGCTCAAGCTCTGGCTAGCTTTAATGCACGGCTAGCGAGCTGGGGAATTTTTGCGCCCGCGACCGAGCCTTTGCTTGAGGATTTTGGCACCAATGATTTTTACCGCACCGGCCTGACAGAATTGTGGATCACCAACCAAATCGCCGCCGGCTACTGCGGAAAATATCTCTTCGTTTTCGCCGACCAAACCTGCCCGCGCCATTATCATAAAATTAAGCATGAAACTTTTTTTGTGCTCCAAGGGACAATACGCGTGAGCCTTGCGAACCAGGAACGGGTGCTGCCTGCTGGCGAGACTATCGCCATTGCTCCGCGGCAGATTCACTCATTCACGGGCCTCGGGGACGCCCTGCTCTTAGAATTATCTATGCCCTGCCACGTTGAGGATAATTATTTCACCGACCCGTTAATTCACGATTGGCATCAAGCGATTGTGGCCAAGCTCGCTTCCGTTTCAACGGAAAGCTAATCGAGGCCCAATTGTCCCGCCGAACTCGGCGGGGGCTCAACATCCCGCAAGGGGTCAACGCATTCCGCGGCTTAAACGCGCAATCACTGCGGGCAACAATGCATGTTCGGCGGCGTGAATTTTATTCGCCAATGAGTCGAACGTTTCGTCGAGCGCGATCTCGACTTTTGCCTGATCGATAATGGGACCACCATCCACCTCAGCGGACACACCGTGCACGGTGCAACCCGTCACCTTAACCCCGCTGCGTAGGGCCTGCCCAATGCCATCAAGCCCAGGGAAATTTGGCAATAAACTCGGATGCAGATTAATAATCTTGCCGGAAAAGGCTGCGAGGAATTTTGGCTTAATCACCCGCATGAAACCCGCGAGCACCACCAAATCAGGCTGAGCCGAGTGCACCGCAGCGATAAAGCGATCTTCCCCCACCCCTTCCAATTTAGTACGAAATGGCGCTGGATCGATGTACTCAGTCGGTACACCAAACCGCGACCCCAGCGCTAAAATTCCCGCGCCTATTTGGTCCGACAAAATCTTCACCACGTGAGCATGCCCCAATTCACCAGCCTGCTGGGCCAGCAGAATCGCCTCAGCGTTACTGCCGCGACCGGAACCTAAAATAACCACGCGCATGATTTAGATCAAAAGAACTTTTTTGCTTTATCAAAAAAACTTTTAGCGAGGGGCTCTTCCTGATCACCACTCACTCGCGCAAATTCTTCGAGAAATTTCTTTTGCTCTGCGCTGAGATGCGTCGGCACCTCCACCTGGACGCGAATCAACTGATCCCCGTGCGCATTGCCGCGCAAGTGCGGCAGACCTCGTCCCTTCAAGCGGAAAGTAGTCCCCGACTGGGTCCCGCCGGGGATTTTAAGCGCCGCCTTACCTTGCAATGTGGGGACATGAATACTGCCACCAAGCGTCGCGAGCGTGAACTTGATGGGAATTTCGCAGAAGAGGTCGTCACCTTGCCGCTCGAACACTTCATGATCTTTGACATGCACAACGATGTAGAGATCGCCGGCCTCGCCCCCCATGGTCCCGGCTTCGCCGTTGCCAGAGGAGCGCAATTTATTTCCTGTATCCACTCCCGGAGGAATTTTGACATTAATTTTGGCGGTCTCATTAACCCGCCCATCACCGCTGCATTTGGCGCAAACTTTCTCAAAACGATGGCCCGAACCATGGCAAGTAGGACACGCTTGCCGAACATGAAAGAAACCCCGAGAAGTGGTCACTTGACCAGCGCCCCGACAAGTATGGCAAGTCGCACGCTTCGAGCCTGGCTCGGCGCCGTTACCGTGGCAGTGCCCGCATGGCCCAAGCTTGCGAAAGGAAATTTCTTTTTCGCTCCCGTGCGCCGCCTCTTCGAGGCTAATTTCAAGATCGTAACGCAAGTCCGCCCCGCGACCGGCCCCGCCACTTTGGCCGCCGCCGCCCCCAAAGAACTCTTCGAAGATACCGCCGCCGCCGCCACCTTGCTGGCCGAAAACTTCGCGAAACATATCGGATGGATCATGAAAACCACCGCCGCTAGGGCCACGCTGACCGCCCCCTTGTTGGAACGCCGCATGACCGTAACGATCATAGGCCGCCCGTTTATCGGTGTCTTTTAACACTTCGTAAGCTTCGGAAACTTTTTTAAACATTTCCTCGGCCTCTTTATTGCCGGGATTTTTATCCGGATGAAATTGAACCGCCTTTTTGCGATAGGCTTTCTTTAAATCCTCCTCAGTCGAGCCCTTGGCCGCACCGAGCAGATCGTAGTAATCTTGTTTGTTTCCAGTAGCCATGGCTTAAACTTTAACCTCCCCAGCAGCCCCGCTGGATACCACCACCGAAGCAGGACGCAGCAAACGTCCGTTGAGACTAAAGCCGAGCCGGACTACTTGCGTCACCAATTCTTCGGCAAATTCGGCGCTCGGTTGATGCGAAATGCATTCATGGAAATGAGGATCAAATTTCTGACCAGCTGGATTAATCTCTTTCAATCCATGGCGGGCCAGGGTGCTTTTCAACTGCTCCAAGACTAGCACCAAGCCATCGACGATCGATTTACCTTCTGCTTGCTGGCGAGCCGCCGCGAGCCCTAGGCCAAGATTATCAAGAATGGGAATGACGTCCTCCATCAGTCCAGCGGTCGCAAATTGGCGCAATTCGTCTTTCTCGCGAATCGTGCGCTTCCTGAAATTCTCCAAATCAGCGGCCGTTCGCGTGAAACGATCATAACTAGCAGCCGCCTCTTGCTTGGCAGCAATAAGTTGTTCCTCTAGCTTCACAACCGCATCATTCGGTGTAGCTTGGGCAGTATCTTTGGGTTCAGTAGGTGCTGATTCGTTCATGAGGAAAGTGAATTATAGCTGAAGGCGGCCGCTAATCAAGCGAGTCTCGCGATCGGCATGATTTTTCTTTGATTGAAGCGAGCCCCTTAGCGGGGCTCGGGTAGGCGGTAGGCCTTTAATGATGATGAGACTTAAGCTACCCAGCACGGTCAGGGGTGCGAAAAATCTTCCGTCACTAACAACATCGCCGCGGCTGTCGCGGTAAAAGAGGCCTGGGCTGCATAGGGCAGCAAAATATTATCGCCGAGTTGCAGGAGCGTATCACCGGAAGATAACTCGCCACCGACCACGGATAAAATTCGCGCCTGCTCAGATCCGGCAAAGGCCACTGATTCTCCGGCCCGCAAATTTAGACGCCGAATGGTAAATTCACGACACTGCGCCAACTGGCCGTCACCGCGCTTTAATGGCGGCAGCATCGTTGTATTGGCACTGAGACATTCCAGCGATTCCCTAAGATGCAAAGCGCGCGGCCTGCCATCCAGACCTTGCCGGCCCCAATCATAGACTCGATAGGTAGTATCGGAATTCTGCTGAATCTCTAAAATCACATTGCCAGCATCAATCGCGTGCATCGTGCCGCTAGGAATCAGCAAGGAATCACCCGCCCTCACGGGCCAGCGATCAAGACATTGATCGACCTTACCGGCGCTGATTGCCCTTTCAAAATCAGCTCGGGTGACCCCGGCCCGGAGACCCGCGTAGACTGCTGCCCCCGGATCGGTTCGCGCGATATACCAATTCTCTGTTTTTGGTTCACCACCGAGCTGAGCGGCGATCGCGGCGGGGGGATGGACCTGTACGCTCAGGCGATCACGACAATCGAGCCATTTGACTAAGATGGGGAATGGTCGCTCAGGCGACCAAGCTGGCCCCATAATCTTTTCCGTAAATTCGCACATTACGTTGTGCAACGAACGACCCGCCCATGGACCATTAATAATGACTGATTGAGCCTCTGACCGGTCAACGATTTCCCAGCTTTCGCCAATGGGCGCGGCGCCCAATAATTTTCGCCCAAGAAAAGATTCGATCAGGCGTCCACCCCAGACGCGTTCCTGGTAAATCGGCTTAAATTGAAGAAATGGCGTCATCGTTGTTTGTAAGTGGCTTGCGCAGATGTCGGCAGGGATTTTACATTGACCCTCTGACCCGATAGACCTGCTATTTCATTGATTACACAAATGCCCAAAGCGGAGAGATCAAATCCAAAGGATAAGGACAAAACGTCATTCGAAGGCCCGCGGCATCGCCCGCAATGGCTGGCGGCATTTACATGCCTAGTCTTTGGGCTTCTCCTAGCTGTCGCGCTGATTGATTTTGAGCCCGCCCAAAGCATCCAAAACACGACTAATCCCACGAGCATTAACCTCGTCGGCGTCATCGGGGCGGAATTCTCTTGGTGGATTTATCATTTACTGGGCGTCTCGACCTGGCTGCTTCCGATTTTTCTACTATGGATGGCGTCAATCTATCTGCGCAGCGCCCGTAGCTTAGCCACGACTCGACTGCTTGCGATGCTCTGCTGCATTGCCGCCTTTGCCCCACTCATGGCGATGCAGGATACTTTTTTCACCAATAAGTTAATCTTTACTGCTGGGCCGGGGGGCGTGCTTGGTCGATTAATTTATCAAGATGTATTAAAAGACAGTCTCGGGGTCTTTGGTTCCCTGCTGATTCTGGGTACCGTTTATTTTCTAGGAATGTTATTTATCTTCACCCGTGATATCGCCGCGGAGTTTGCGCGCTTAATCAATCATTTCACGGAGTGGCGCCAACAGCGGGCGGCGCTTCGAGCGGCCCAGGCTGATGAATTCCGTCAGCAACGCGCCGCTGCTGCTCAAGAAAAAAATGCGGCCGCCGCGGCCGCCCTCAGCCCAGCTACGCCTCCCCCAGCCTTATCGATTAGCCCTTTGAAAAAAGTTGCGGCCTCAAAGGCAGAAGCTCCGGCGGCAGAAGCCAGCAAGGTGATCGCCCCGCCGCCTTTCCCCAAGCCTACAGCCAAGGCAGCCGCCCCGGCTAGTGAACCCCAGGATTTGGCTCGAGCCATGGCCGGCAAGATTGCCCTCAATATTGTAAAATTGGAGGAGACGAAAAAAGCTAAAATCACTCTTCCGCAAAGTGATGATAAGGGCTATGTATTCCCGCCGGTTAAGTTGCTCCGCGAGCAGGTCAAAACGGAAGGGCTTAATAGCGAAGAGGAGCACCAGCAGAATGCGGCCAATCTTTTGCGCATTTTGAGCGAATTTGGCGTCGAAGTAACTCTTGGGCAAATTCACGTCGGGCCGGTTATTACCTGCTATGAAGTAGTCCCTGCCGCCGGCGTGCGGGTTGAAAAAATTTCTGGCTTAGATAAAAACATTGCGCTGGGAATGCGCGCGCAATCGGTACGCATTCTCGCCCCGATTCCCGGCAAGGCGGCCGTGGGGGTCGAAGTCCCTAATCAAAAATCAACCCCCGTCGGCTTGCGCGAGATTATCGAAAGTGAAGACTGGAGCGGGGCCAAGGCTGAGTTGCCGATCGCCTTAGGCAAAGATGTGAGCGGTCGCCCGCTTATCTCCGATCTGACGAAGATGCCGCACTTGCTCATCGCCGGCGCGACCGGCTCAGGCAAATCGGTCTGCATTAATTCCATCGTCGCCTCCATTCTCTACTCGAAGAGTCCCCAAGATGTGCGTCTGATCATGGTGGACCCGAAGGTCGTTGAACTAAAAATCTTCAACGCCCTACCGCACATGCTCATTCAAGTTGTGACTGAGCCGAAGAAAGTGCCCGCCGCGCTCAAATGGTTACTCAGTGAAATGGAAAAGCGTTACCAGATTTTCGCGAAAGCCAACGTGCGTAATATTCTTGGCTTCAATAATCGCAAAAAAGACCCCAAACACGAATTCCAGCCGACCGAGCAGCAGGCGGAATTAGCCGGGGTAGTCGATGATATTGAGATACCCGACCGCTTGCCCTACATCGTCGCGATTATTGATGAGCTCGCCGACCTCATGATGGTCGCACCAGCGGAGATTGAGACGAGTATAGCGCGGCTCGCCCAACTCGCGCGCGCGGCGGGGATCCACCTCATCATCGCTACGCAGCGGCCTTCCGTAAATGTTATCACGGGCGTCATTAAGGCCAATCTCCCCTCGCGCATCGCTTTTCAAGTGGCGTCACAAGTTGATTCGCGGACCATTCTCGATGGCAAAGGTGCGGAAACGCTCATTGGCCGCGGCGATATGCTCTTTTCCCCGCCCGGTACTTCGCGGATCGTGCGCGCACAAGGCGCGTTGGCCTCGGACGAAGAGATTCAAGCTATCGTCGATTTTATCAAAAAGAATAACGCCCCGCCCCAATACGTGCAGGCCGTGCAACAGCAAATCGACCGTGATTCGAAAGATGAAGACGAGGATGGTAATGGGGAGGATGGCGACCTCGGGGACGATGGGGAACTCTTCGCTCAAGCTTTAGATGTACTCCGCTCGACCCGCCGCGCCTCCACCTCTATGCTCCAACGCAAATTACGCATCGGCTATAACCGGGCGGCTCGAGTAATGGAAATCATGGAAGAAAAGGGTATTGTGGGCCCGGAAAACGGCTCCTCCCCGCGGGAAATCTTGGTCGACCTTGATACCTACCAATCCTGAACAACGATTAGCCTTTAAAAAACGGTCAAATCCAGTTTACACAACACTATGCAGACCATCGGCGAAAGACTTGAGGAAGCGCGTAAACGCAAGGGGATCTCGGTTCGCGAAGCCGCTGAGACCACAAAAATCCGCAGCGACTATTTGCAAAAATTCGAGGCTAACTCCTTCGATGTTAATTTACCGCCGCTGTACATTCGCGGATTTGTCTCTGCTTACGCTCGCTATCTCGAACTAGATCCCCAGCGCATTGTCAGTGACTTAAACACAATCTTAAACAGCGAGGGTAAAGCCGGACGTCGCGATAACCGTGAAGTTTACGGTCGAGTTGATTTCGGTGATAACACTGGCAGCGAAGGCAAAGCGAACGTCCCGGCCTCGCGCTCAAGCCAAGAACAAGCCCTCCTGCTAAAATTCGGCCTGCTGGGGGGCGGCGCCATCGTAGCAATTATTGCGATTATCTTACTCATCAAAGTGCTGTTCCCCAGTGCACCTGTAAAGATCACCCCCCCACCC
>SXZN01000147.1 GCA_005787865.1 Opitutaceae bacterium
AAGCACTGAGATCAACCTACCTGGGGTACTTCTTGCTAGCGCCCCGCTTAAAATTGGGTAACGTGAAACTATGTTTGATCCGGTAGAAAAATTAAAGGAATACGTCCGCCACGCGAGCGTTTCGGCTGATCCCCAATTCCAGCAGGGGATGGTAGGAGCGCAGCAATTTGTGAGCAATTTGCTCAAAGAAATTGGCTTTAGCGTCGAAGTGGTCCCCACCGCCTTACACCCCGTAATTCTGGGTAAACGCGGCGATAATCCTGCCTGGCCGCACGTGATTATCTACGGCCACTACGATGTTCAACCCGCGGACCCTTTAGCTAAATGGGAAACGCCGCCATTCGAACCAACCATTAAAGGGGAACGGATTTATGGTCGGGGCACAGCTGATAACAAAGGTCCGCTCATGGTGCATCTGGCGGCGGTGGGGCGATTGTTGGAGAAAAACCCTAATCTACCGCTTCGGATAACCTTTATGATCGAGGGGGAGGAGGAGATCGGGAGTAAAAATTTCAAAACTTTTCTCGGTGAAAACAAAGAAAAATTGCGCGGAGATTTTGTCTACCTCTCGGACACGGGCATTCCTTCGCCAGACCAAATCGTAATTACCGTCGGACTGCGTGGCATGCTGGCTTTTGAAGTTGAATTCACCGGTCCTCAGTCGGATTTGCATTCTGGCCTGCATGGCGGCGTAATCATGAATCCGCTCCAAGCCCTCGCAGAATTTTGCGCATCACTCCATACTCCTGACGGGCGCGTAAATCTTCCTGGGTTCTATGATGCCGTGGTGGAACCAGAGGCCTGGGAACGCGCCGAATTACTCAAATTAGGCTTAGATCAGCGCCCTTACGCTAATTTTTTAGGCATCAATGAATTTCATACGCCCCCGGGCTATAATCCTTTTGAGGCCATTCGTTTTCTCCCAACGCTGGAATTTAACGGCTTTAGCGGTGGTTATCAAGGAGCCGGCACCAAAACGGTCATTCCAAGTAAGGCTAGCGTCAAAATCACCTGTCGCTTGGTGCCCAACCAGACCCCGGAAAACACCAAGGATATTATGTTCGCTGAACTGCGTCGCCGTTGCCCGAAAGGGGTGACGATGACGATCAAAGAACAACATCACGCGACTCCTTACGTGGTGATTCCACCTGGACGATCAAACACGCCTCCCGATCAATCAGTTGTTTTAGCCCGGGGATTCCGCGCGGTTGAACATGCGGTTACCGCAGTTTGGGGTAAACCACCGCTCTTTCTGCGCGAAGGGGGAAGCGTGGGGTTGATCGCTGATCTTAAACAAGTACTCGGGCTTGATGCGGTGATGATGGGCCTTTTCCTGCCAGAAGATAATCTGCACGCACCGAATGAAAGCTTTCATCTCGGGGTAATGAAAAAAGCGATCGACGCATCGGAGCGCGTCCTCGCGGAATTGGCTCAAAGCTAAAATGGCCTTCGGACCGTGGCGCGAAATGCGTCCACCCTGTTGGCCCTATCTGCGTCGTTTTACGGCATAAAAAAGCCCCAGCCAGAAAGCCGGGGCCTTGGTTCTTGCTCTAGAATAAATTAGCGCTTCAGGACCACGAAATCGACGCGCCGGTCTTTCGTCCAGTCGCCTTCAGAGCCGCCTTGCTTCGCATCGATGGAGCCTTTCGAGAGGGTTTCCAGACGCTTTGCGTCAACACCGAGTGATTCGAGGTAGCGTTTGACCGCGTTAGCGCGGCGATCACCCAGGCCGAGATTGTATTCAGCGGTCCCGCGCCAGTCGCAGTGGCCAATGAGCACGAGATTTTTATCACCATTGTCATTGAGCCATTTAACGGCGGCCTCAATTTTAGGGCGTTCGGCTGAAGCCACTGCTGATCGATCGAGCGCAAAATACACCGGCTCGACGACACTCTTGCTCGCATCATCAACCGAGCCACCGTCGCGAGCGGAAAGGTTCGCGTTATCACCAGGGACCGCGATTTGCTCAGGATTGATACCGCTGGAACCAGTTTGCGTGGAATCTGGCATCGCCCGCACTGGTTTTTTGGCGCACGCCGTAAAAAGCAATGCGGTGGCAGCGAGAATCAGGGCGGGGATTTTTGAAGTATTAATCATGGGTTACAATGTGATGAGTCCGTAGACTAATGGACAATCGGTAGTTACGCGCAAGAAAGAAACTCACGGCGGCACATTCAGCCCCTGCGGCCAGCCTCAATGGTGGATCAGGCCGATTTCTAGCGAATAACGAGTCAGGCTTGCGACATCATGCATATCTAACTTTCGCATTAAATTAGTGCGGTGATTATCTACCGTCTTCGCGCTGATCGCCAGTTTCTCGGCTATACCCCGAGTGCTATTACTTTCTGCCACGAGCTTCAGGATTTCCCGTTCGCGGCGCGTGAGAGCATCAATTCCACTCGCAGGTCCCGGATGTGCGACCACATTGCGCAGCAGAGCAGCCACGCCAGGGCCAAAGTAAGTGCCACCGCGAGCAATGGTTTCTAAACCTTTTTTAAATTCACTCAGTCCCGCTGTTTTTTCAACAAAGCCGTGGGCTCCGGCCTCAAGCATTTCGCGCACCAAAATCGGGCTTTCATAAGCGGAAAAAATTAATACCCGAGTCTGTTTGAGCGGTTTGCTGATGCGCCGAAGGATATCGACCCCACTCAAACCTGGCAGACGGGCATCGAGCACGATGAGATCGGGCTTCAGCTCCAAACATAACTTACAGGCCTGCTGGCCATCGCCACATTCACCCACGATCCGGTAATTTTGGTCCCTTCGCAAAATTTCAGCTAACATTTCGCGAATAGCGGTTTGATCTTCAACAATCACTATTCGTTGCGGTTGGGCGGAGGTAGTCACAAGTGGTAGCAATAATGGGCGAATAACCTGATAGCTAAATCAGGAATTAAATTTGTCCATGCAGGAATAGGATAAAGCTAATTGCAGAATATCTCTCTGGCTACGGCTGGTGGGGCGACCGGGATTCGAACCCGGAACCAAAAGCTTAAAAGGCTTCTGCTCTACCATTGAGCTATCGCCCCCTCGCCAGCTTGCAGGGTTGAGATATTTTTTCAGTCAGCTGGCAACGCAAGAATTATTTACGTTTAGCTGATATTGACCCCCTCACGCGTTTTCGTCCAAAATAATCTCACACGACGTTTATCATGGGAACAATTCTCCAAACTCCGGATCAAAAAGATTCTGCAACTATGACAGATAAAGCCCAAGAAGTAGCTTTGGATCGGCTGTTGGTCGACCGCTTTAGAGGCGGCGATGCCGGGGCATTTGAACAGTTAGTAACTCGCTATTGGGATCGTATCTATGGAATGGTGCATCAACTGCTGCGCAATCAACAGGATGCCGAGGAGGTCACCCAGGACGCTTTTATTCGCGCCCATCGTGGATTAGTTAACTTTCGCGGAGACTCGGCTTTTTCGACTTGGCTCTATCAAATCGCGACAAATTTAGCGCGCAACCGCTATTGGTACTGGTGGCGCCGGAAACGCGATAAATCGATTTCCTTTGATGCGCCGGTAAGCGGAGACAATGACACCACGCTAGCCGAACTTATCCCCGCAGAACAAGAAACCCCGGAGGATGCTACGGTTACTCAAGAATTTGTTAATCGGATCGCCGAGTGCATGGACAAACTCAACGAAAAGCATCGCGAGATTCTCGTCCTGCGCAATGTTCGCAACCTCGCCTACGAGGAAATCGCGGAAATTCTCGGCATTAGCGTCGGCACGGTTAAAAGCCGCATCGCGCGAGCTCGAGAGAGTTTGCGCGAACAATTAGGAAAGGAATACACCCAATGAAAGACCATCGTTTTATTGAACTCGTAAATTTGTATATCGACCGGCAGATCACCGCCGCCGAAACCGCTGAGCTGGAGGCCGAAATTCAAGGGCACCCCCGGCGCCGCGCCATCTACCAGCAATATTGCCAAATCCACCGCGCCACAATGGTGATTGGAGAGGGTTTTCGCCCGCAAGCAGCCGGCCAATCAACTCATACTACCACGACTAATAGCCAGTCCGTCCAACGCGCGAGCGAACAGCGTCAGCGGCGCGTTCGCTGGGGCTATTATGCCAGCGGCCTAGCTGCTGCCGCGTGTTTCGGCTTAATTTTCATACGCCTAAATTCAAAACCAGCTGGTGTGATCGAGCGGCTCGCAACTGCGCCGGCTTTAATCGCGCAACCCGCGATCAGCCCACGCGCCGTTGATTCGGTTGTGGTGCCGGTGATCCCGACTATGGCTAACTCTATTTATGTCGCGAACGAAGCGCCCGCGCAGCCGATGCAACGTTCACTGCTTAGCCGCCAAAGTGAATCAATCCAGTACCCATCGCTGTTTGCGGATGAGGTTTTTAACCTAAAGCAAAGCGGTCCGTTGAGCAACTCACGGACATTTCGCGGACTGCCTACACCCAATCAGCAGCTCGAATTTACGGCTTTTCAGTTTCAGCGCTAGACTTAGCCCAGAGCTTTCTTGATCAAGGACTCGGTCGAGGTGGTAGGTCCGAGCGTAACCCACGCTTGCCGGACAGCTTTATCCGCATCCACTGCGCGATAGCCTAGGGCCACTAAGGCCAAGACGGCATCGCGAATTTTATTTTCAACTGAAGCCACGGGAGCCGCCCCTGCGCCCGCCGCGGTCGCAGCCGCACCAGCGAGCTCAGCCGGATTTAAATAATCGCGTAGTTCAATGACGAGGCGCTCGGCTGTTTTTTTGCCTATCCCGGGACACTTCGAAAGTAAGCCAATATCACCTGCGGCGATGGCTCCTTTTAAAGTAGCGAGTGATAGCTTGCTGAGTACGCTAAGCGCCATTTTGGGGCCAACCCCAGTTACTTTTTCAACTAAGAGCCGAAAAAAGTTGCGCTCTTCCTCTGTGCTAAAGCCATAAAGCGTTTGCGAGTCTTCGCGATAAACAGCGACGGTGTGCAATTTTGCCTGCTGCCCGAGCGAGGGCAGGCGCTCGGCTGTCGTTACAGGAATGTGCACTTCGTAGCCAAAGCCCCCCACCTCGATGGTGGCGGTGAGGGGAGTGGCGGTGACCAACTGACCAGTGATGCTGGTAATCATTTCAAGCCGAGCACGTCCTGCATATCGTACAATCCGGGAGGTTGCCCAATGATCCAGTGAGCGGCGCGGAGGGCGCCACGAGCAAAAATAGCGCGATCACTAGCCTTGTGGGTGAGTTCCACGCGTTCACCGAGCGCCGCAAAAATCACGGTGTGATCCCCGACGACATCACCGCCGCGTAAAGCATGTACGCCCACTTCAGTGGGTGATCGCTCCCCAGTGAGGCCCGCACGGCCGTGACGCAGAGCAGTCGCAGTCAACTGCCGCTCTTCCAAAATAATATCCAATAAACGAGCGGCTGTTCCGCTCGGCGCATCTTTTTTAAAGCGATGATGCATTTCCACTACCTCGGCATCGTAATCAGCACCGAGAATACCAGCTGCGCGTTGCGTCAGGGCAAAAAGGAGATTAACACCAACAGAAAAATTTCCAGCCCAGACACAGGATATTTTTGCGGCCATGCTGCGCAAATGCTCCTTTTCAGCTGGTGTATGTCCGGTCGTGCCCAGCACGACAGGTTTGTGATGAAGCCGTGCAAGCTCGAGCACTTGAGCCGTCGCCCCCGGTGAGCTGAAATCAATAATGACCTCACAGCGGGAAATCGACGCACTGAGATCATCCCCAGCGTCGAGGCCGGCATAAATCGTCGCATTCATTTCACCAGCAACGCTGGCGATGACTTGGCCCATTCGGCCCTTGGCTCCGTTCAAGAGAATTTGCAGTGGCATGTGCGTTAGGCTCGGTAAGCGTCCAATGCGGCCAGCAGCGTTTTGCGACTGGCCGCACTCAAGGCGCAGAGTGGTAAGCGAACTTCCTCAGAGCTAATAATCCCCAAGCGCGCGAGGGCTACTTTCATCGGCACCGGGTTTGATTCGATGAAGAAGGTCTTAAATAGCGGGTAAAGTTTTCGGTGCAGAATACGCGCACGACGGTAATCACCGGCCAGAGCCAGCGCGGTCAATTGGGTGACTTCACGCGGAAAATAATTAGAGGCCACACTGATCACTCCTTTCGCCCCCACCGCCATGAAGGGTAGGGTGAGGCTGTCATCACCACTCAGCACAGTCACGGCATCGCCCAAAGTTTGCATGATTTGATCAACCCGATCCACGCTACCACCCGCTTCTTTGATGTGGGCTACGTGCGGATATTTTGCTCGAAGGCGAGCGATCACCTCTACGCTAATTTCAACGCCACAGCGACCGGGAATCGAATACAATATGATGGGCTTATCCGTGACGTCAGCGATTCGGGCGAAGTGCTGGAAAAGCCCCTCCTGCGTCGGGCGATTATAATACGGCGCAACCAGTAACAATGCATCGGCCCCTGCCGTGACTGCCGCCTGGCTGAGATCAATGGCTTCCTGGGTGGAATTGGAGCCGGTTCCAGCAATAACCGGGACTCGTCCTCGGGCCGCCTCAATGGTGCTGGCTATAATAGCCAAATGCTCTTCATGAGTGACCGTCGGGGACTCGCCCGTAGTACCAACAGGAATGAGGCCATCGATCCCGGCCTTAATTTGAAATTCGACGAGCTTCTTCAATTCGTCAAAAGCGACGACGCCGCGCCGGAAGGGTGTAACGAGGGCAGTATAAGAACCAATGAACTGACGTGGACGTTTCATGGGAATGTTACCTTGAACGATGCAAAGTTAAGCTGTAGCAAAGCACAGCTTAAATCTCGGTTCACGCAAAAAATTCCATGAGTATCACAATTCATACTGAAATCGTTAACGATCTGCTTAAACTAGCGGTCGAGAGCGGTGCCAGTGACATCATTATCAAAGCGGGCAAGTCTGGTTATCTACGCATCGGCGGGCGGTTACGGCCGGTCGAAATGGAATTCATTTCAGCGGATCACGCGCAAGCCTTCGTCGACGAAAAAGTGCCGCCGGTTTTCAAGGAACGCTGGGCGCAAGAAGGGCAAGTGGACTTTGCCTACGCCACCGACGGCATTGGTCGTTTTCGCGTCAACGCCTTCCATCAACGCGGGCTCGTGAGTATAGTCTTTCGCCACATAAAAGACCGGCCGCCTACTTTTTCGGAATTAAATATTGAATCGGATACTTTGATTAAAATGGCCTCCGCCAAAGACGGAATCTTGCTGATCTGCGGTGCGACAGGCTCGGGCAAAAGTTCCACCATGGCGGCGATGCTCAACTGGATAAACCAAAACTTGGACAAGCATATCGTCACCATCGAAGATCCGATTGAATACACCTTTAAGGACGAAAAATCACTTTTCCAGCAGCGGGAAATTGGCCTTGATGTGCCCAGTTTCGATTTAGCAATTAAATCAGTCCTTCGCCAAAATCCTGACATTATATTAATCGGGGAAATGCGCGATAAAGAAACCTTTGAAACGGCAATCTCCGCAGCTGAAACGGGTCATTTAGTAATTTCGACGATGCATGCTTCGACGGTAAAACAATCACTCACCCGCTTGTTTGAATTTTTCCCACCGGAGCAGCTTGAACAGGCCCGGCGCCAAATAGCCGGTTCCCTGCGCGGTTTCGTCTGCCAGAAATTAATTCCCGCGATCGAGGGAGGCGGGCGCTACGCCGCTCATGAAATCCTGATTGCTGACGCCATGGTCAGCAACCTGATCCTTGATGGGCAAAACGAAAAAATCCAACAAATGCTCGAAACTAACAGCGACGCCGGCTCGAAAGCATTTAATAAAGATATTTATCGCCTCATCAAAGAGGGGAAAATCAGCAAGGCCGATGGCTTGCGCTTCTCCCCGAATCCCCAAGCTCTCGAAATGAACCTTAAAGGAATTTTCTTTAAGAGCTGATGAAACATCGCGCCAAGGCGGTTGTAGTGGCCATTGGAATCGCAGTCGCTCGAGCCGCAGCGACGCCTGGACCTGCGCTTGAAAATTCCCAACGCGAACTTAAAGAGCTCCAGGCTGAGGTTAAAACCAAGCCAAGCTTACCTGCCAATTCCGAGCTAACGCCGGGCTTTGCCCAATTACCCACCGCCGGCTCCCCACCAACCCCGCTTAAACCGGCCGTATCGGAGCGAACCGCCCAAGAATGGAAAAAAAGAAAGCCCGTCGACCAGAATTGGCTAATCAACGGGGTCAATGAATTGGCGCGAGCAGCGTCGGCCGAGACGGTCGCCGGCGATGGAACGCAAAATTCGCTACAGAAAGCAAAAGACTCGGTGCCAGCACCAACTGACGCCCAGAATTTATTGGAGGTCTATAGCGCTCAGCGCTCAGTCGAGCCCACTCATGCGGTGAGTAAACGTGCCATCATAGTTTCACGCGATCCTCTGGCGCCATTTTTGCAAGGCTGGCTAGCGGACTCGCCGGTTCGGGGCCTGTTTTTTGATGATCATGTTAAGAAAATGAATACAGAGGGAGCCGCGGTCTCTAGTGCCTACGGTTCCCCCACGGCGCAATCTGGCGAGCTTCGATCGACGCGAGCTTCGACGCGCGCAGGCTACCATAGCCTCCGACCGACCGAAGCTAATCCCTATCTCGCGCCGGCCAAGGAATTGGCGCGGCAAAGCCTAGGAACGACGATTGATTCGCCCCGTTTGACCAGCACGGCAGGTAATTCCTTCAGTCAGGCGCTCGCTAGCGGACCGACCGCAGCAGCGGTCGGAGGGACGCAACCCAGCGGAAAAGTCTCCACGCGACTCGCGCCTTCCGACGCTCAGAAATACTTCCCGCAACAGAGGAAATTTTAGGGCTTGGTTTTTAGGCAGTGGACCGGTTTAACCGACCTTTCATCTATGTCACACGCGCTTATTTTTGCCGGGCAAGGCGCCCAAAAAATTGGAATGGGGCAGTCACTTTACGCCGGCTCAGCGGCTGCACGGGCGATCTACGATGAAGCTAACCAGATCTTGGGGTGGGATTTAGCCCAGATCAGCTTTAATGGCCCCGAAGCAGACTTAACCCAAACTAAAATCTGCCAGCCCGCACTTTTCGTGCATGGACTCGCCGTTCACGCAGTTTTGCGTGAACGGGGGCAATTGCCTGAAGTTAAATTCGCGATGGGTCTGAGTCTCGGCGAAGTCACCGCCTTGACCGCCGCCGGGGCGTTCAATTTTTCCACAGGGCTCAAGATCGTCGCCGAACGAGGGCGCCTTATGCAGCAAGCTTGTGAGAAATCCGTGGGCGGTATGGCGGCCATCATCGGCGAAGAACGAGCCAAAGTAAGTGAGCTTTGCCAAGCATTCGACCTCGAGGCGGCTAATTTTAATGCCCCCGGCCAGATTATTGTTTCCGGCGAAAAAGCCAAAGTCGATGCACTCGTCGCAGCCGCCAAGGAACGCGGGCTAAAACGTGTGATGCCCCTTAACGTGGCGGGAGCTTATCACAGCCGCTTAATGGAACCAGCTCGCGCGGAATTTCAGACTTATCTCGCCGGCGTGACTTTTCAGCGTCCTACTTGTGCCGTGCTGACTAATACCACTGGCCAAGTTGTGGCTGAGCCCGAGGCTATTCGGGCTGCCTTGGTCAAACAAATTGTTTCTGCGGTGCTCTGGGAGGACTGCATGCGCCATTGCGTCGCCTTGGGCGCGACTGAATTCATTGAATGCGGTCCGGGCGCAGTGCTCGCGGGACTCGCGCGCCGCACTGAGAAAAATTGGCTGGTTAAAAGCTTTGCTGAATTAACTGACTTCCCTGCTTAAGTGAAAGACGCCCCGCTCACACGTAATTTTTGCATTATTGCCCATGTTGATCATGGGAAGACGACGCTGTCTGATCGGCTGCTAGAATTCACCAGCACCATTACTAAACGAGTGATGACGGATCAGCATTTGGATTCAATGGACCTCGAAAAGGAACGGGGCATCACGATTAAGATGCATCCCGTGACCATGAATTATCCGGCGAAAGATGGGCAGATTTACAAACTCAACCTGATGGATACGCCAGGGCATGTTGATTTTGCGTACGAAGTTTCCCGTTCGCTCGCAGCCTGTGAAGGGGCCCTGTTGCTGATCGACGCCGCCCAAGGGGTGGAGGCACAAACCGTGGCGAATGCGCATCTCGCCTTTTCTCAGGGACTCAAGGTTATCCCGGTCATTAATAAAATCGATCTGCCCAGTGCAAATCTCGAACTTTGCATTCGTCAGTTAGAGGATATTTTAACCATCCCCGCAGAAGAGGCCATTCTCGCGAGCGGTAAATCGGGGATTGGCATTGAAGATATCCTAGAAGCGATTGTGCAGCGGGTGCCGCCCCCACGTTGGACGGACTATCCGACGACCCGCATGTTGGTATTTGACTCCAAATATGACTCGTATCGTGGGGTTATCTCACATGTTCGCGTTTTCTCGGGTACATTCAAGGCAGGGGAGATCATGATGCTGATGAGTTCAGGTCAAAAATCTGAAATTAAGGAAGTCGGCATGTTTCACCCCGGCATGATCAAGTGCCAGGAATTGGGCCCGGGCGACGTGGGCTACATAGTGAGCAATATCAAAAGCGTCGATGAAATCAAAGTTGGGGATACCGTTACGCACGCTAATAAGCCAGCATCCGAGATGTTACCGGGATACAAAGAAGTTCGTCCGATGGTTTATTGCGGTCTCTATCCACTGGAATCGAATGATTACGAAAAGCTGAAGGTCGCGCTGAGTAAATTGCGCCTTAACGATTCATCACTGCTTTATTCTAATGAAAGCTCCGTCGCCTTAGGCTTTGGTTTCCGCTGCGGCTTTTTGGGCTTACTGCATATGGAGGTTGTGCAAGAGCGCATTCGGCGTGAATACGATGTAGAGATCATTTCCACCTATCCGAGTGTGGTTTATAAGGTCAAGAAGCAGGGCGGCGAGGTGATCGATGTAGATAACCCCATTAATTTACCTGACCCAGGTACGATTCTCGAGATCAGTGAGCCGACGATTAAGGCGGCCATTCACACCCCGAACGAATTTCTCGGAGACATCTTAAGTTTGGTCATGGAAAAGCGCGGCAGTTGCGATCAGACTGATACGCTCGATGGCGCGCGCGTCATGTTGACCTGCACACTCCCGCTCAATGAAATATTGGTAGATTTCAATGATCGCCTAAAGAGTATTACGCGTGGCTACGGTTCGATGGATTATGAATTTGGCGAATATCGGATCTCGGATCTCGTGAAGATGGATATCATGGTGAACAATGATCCAGTGGATGCTTTTGCCTCTATCGTGCATCGCAGTAAGGCGGAAGGGCAGGGGCGCAGCCTCTGCGAGAAGCTAGCGGACATCATCCCCGCGCAAATGTTTAAAATAGCCGTCCAAGCCGCGATTGGGGGCAAGATTATCGCGCGGGATAATGTGCGCGAAATGCGCAAAGATGTTACGGCCAAGTGCTACGGCGGTGATATCAGTCGTAAACGCAAATTGCTCGATAAGCAGAAAGAAGGTAAAAAGAAGATGAAACAAATTGGCCGCGTTTCGATCCCACCTGATGCTTTTATTCAGGTGCTAAAAACCAACAGTTAACCCCCGTCTCGCTTGTTTAGTTTTTTTTACTCCGAAGAGAAAAAGTTAAGGAAAAGCGCCGGCCATTGGCTTGAGCTTGCCGATCGCGTATATAAATTCCGGCGCGACCAACTGACCGCGAAGCAGATTGAGCGATTGTTAAGTGCAACTAAGGCGGTCCAGTCTGAAGTCAAAGGATCAGCCGGGATCAAAGAATTAGAAAAAGCCTTGGGCGCGCTGGAGATTATTTTACGCGAAACGGGCGGTCGGATTTATCCCAGCTCAGCGCTGGTGGAGAATGTCGAATTTTTTCTAGTCGCCGCGATTGTTATCCTCGGCCTGCGCGCCTACATCGTACAGCCGTTTAAGATTCCGACCAACTCCATGTGGCCCAGCTACTATGGCATGACGGC
>SXZN01000022.1 GCA_005787865.1 Opitutaceae bacterium
AGGTCAAAATGTTTTTTCATGCGCTCGATGAATAAGCCGAAGGCAGGATGCTCGAGCAATTCGGTCGGACTCTTGGAGCGTCCCTCAGAGCGGAGGAGGCTCAGATTTTCGTCGACCTTCATGAAACCCAGTGACGTATCGCTGAAGGGATCATCCGTGAACTTAGCCCCAGCTACAAACCAAGCCAGTAGGCCGGTTTTGTGGGTCAGTTGAAAGTGGCGGTGCAGCATGGAGCGGCAACGTGCGCGTCCCCCTTCGGACAACGGAAACTAGCCGCTAATAAATCGGCTATTTTTAAAATTCATCATCCTCTAGACCAATATATTAAGAATTCTCCCCTTAACATAAATCGATCGCTTGATGGGCTGTCCGGCGATGTGCGCCGCCACCTTGGGGTGGGCGGAAGCCAAGCTGAGGAGTTCAGCTTCAGTTGTATCAATCGGCACCGTCAAATCACCCCGATATTTCCCGTTCACCTGCAAGACGATGGTGATGGTATTGGCCACGAGTTTGGCTGGGTCGAAAGTAGGCCATCCAGCGGTCATCACGGATTCCGTACCGCCGAGGCGGGCCCACAGTTCTTCCGCAAGATGGGGGGCAAAAGGCGCGAGCAAACGGAGCACATCCCGCAGCACCGCGAGGGGCAGGGCCGGTTCTTTTTGCAGCGCGTTCAAGAGGATCATCATTTGGGAAATCGCGGTGTTGAAGCGCAGATTATCGATATCTTCGCCGACTTTTTTAATCGTCTCGTGCCGTAATTTTTCTGCCTCAGGGGTCAGCGCGGCCGCCGAGTTCAAGCGAGGATTGAGCCCGCCTTCTTCATTCAAGCACTCACGCCAGACTTTACGAAGAAACCGATGCACGCCTTCGATGCCTTGGGGATTCCACGGCTTCATTGCTTCGAGCGGTCCTAAGAACATCAGATACATCCGCAGTGAATCAGCACCGTAAGCGGCGATGATGTCGTCGGGATTAACTACATTGCCGCGGCTCTTCGACATCTTGACGCCATCCTCACCGAGAATGATTCCTTGGTGAAAAAGTTTCTGGAAGGGTTCGCTTGCGGTCACGACCCCCAAATCAAAAAGTACTTTGTGCCAGAAACGAGCGTACAGCAGATGCAGGACGGCGTGCTCGGCGCCACCGACATAAAGATCGGGCGTTCCCCAGTAGCGTAAAGCCTCCGCGCTCGCGAGGGTCGTCGAATTTTTCGGATCGAGGTACCGTAAATAATACCAGCACGAGCCGGCCCATTGGGGCATGGTATTGGTTTCGCGCCGCGCGCGCACCCAAGTTCCGTTCGTGGGCTTCGTTTGGGTAGCAGGCACACTGGCGCCCGTATTAACTTCCAGCCAAATTTCGAGCCAAGCAGTTTCATTCGCCAAAGCGCTTTCGCCCGTGCCGCTGGGGAGATAGGACTGTACTTCTGGCAAGGTTAAGGGCAGCGCCGCATCGGGCAAGGGCAGCGCATAATGGGCAACCCCAGCTTCGAGGAAGGTGACCGGTTGGGTGGGCAAATCGCGGCGGGTGGTAGCGGCGATTTGATAATCGGTGGCGCTGACCCAGGCGATGGGGAAGGGTTCGCCCCAATAACGCTGCCGAGAAAATAGCCAGTCGCGTAATTTGTAATTAATCGTGCGCTGGCCAATTCCGCGGGCCGCTAGCGCGGCGGTGATTCTTTGTTTAGCCTCTGGCCAGGCGAGGCCATCATAGCCTGGCGAATTTATCAGCGAGCCGTCGCCCGTGTAGGGCAGCTCAACCGTGGCCTCTGCTGCCGCAATGACGCGAATGATCGGCAATGAATATTTAACGGCGAACTCATGATCGCGGTCATCATGCGCCGGCACCGCCATGATCGCGCCGGTCCCATAACCCATCAGCACATAATCCGCGATCCAGATGGGGACGCGCGCTTGGTTGATCGGGTTGATCGCATAGCTGCCGCTAAAAATTCCGCTCTTATCTTTGGCTAAATCTGTCCGCTCAAGATCACTTTTGCTGGCGGTTTTCAGGCGATAAGCTTTGACCGCGTCGCGTTGCGCGGGGGCGGTCAAGCCATCGACCAAGGGATGCTCTGGGGCGATGACCATGTAGGTGCAGCCAAATAATGTATCGGGGCGCGTGGTAAAAACTTTTAGCGCCCCGAGGGTCGCTGTTTCGAGGGCAAACGAGATTTCGGCGCCTTCGCTGCGACCAATCCAAGCCTCCTGCATCCGTTTGGTGGAATCGGGCCAGTCGACGTCCTTCAGTCCATCGATCAATTGCTCGGCATAAGCTGTGATCTGCAGGACCCACTGGCGTAGATTGCGCCGTTCGACGGGGAAATTCCCCACCTCTGATTTGCCGTCAACCACTTCTTCGTTGGCCAACACGGTGCGCAACTCAGGGCACCACCACACGGGGCGTTCATCGACGTACGCGAGGCCTTTCTTGAAGAGCTGTAAAAAAATCCACTGCGTCCAACGGAAATATTTCGGATCAGTGGTGTCGACTTCACGATCCCAGTCATAAGAAAACCCCAAGGCCTTAATTTGGCGCCGAAAATTGGTGATATTGTTTTGGGTATTAGTGGCGGGGTGCGTGCCGGTTTTAACGGCATGTTGTTCGGCGGGCAGGCCGAAGGCATCCCAGCCGATGGGGTGGAGAACATTGAAGCCGCGGGCGCGTTTATAGCGGGCGAGAATATCGGTGGCGGTGTAGCCTTCCGGATGGCCAATATGTAAACCCGCCCCCGAGGGGTAGGGAAACATGTCGAGGATGTAGTATTTCGGCAGCGGCGAAGGATGGGTGGCCCGAAAAGCTTTGGTTTGATCCCAGAAAGATTGCCAATGGGGCTCGATCTGGAGAAAGTCGTAGTCTTTGCAATTAGTAGCCATTGAATAGAATCCGCACATTGAGAGATTCCTTAGCACCGTCAACCATCCG
>SXZN01000148.1 GCA_005787865.1 Opitutaceae bacterium
AAAAATATCCTGCCTGTCAGGTGATTCTCGCGCATGCGGGGCGCTCGTTTAATCATCGCAATACGCGTGGTTTGGCCGCGCTTGCGGGCCTCGCTAATATTTTCGTCGATACTTCCGCGATTACCGAAGCCGAGAGTTTGAAAATTGCCTTGGCGACACTCGGTCCTGAGCGGGTGTTTTTCGGCACTGATTATCCGGTGTGTCACTTCCGCGGACGTTGCGTAACCGCGGGCAATTCCGCGCAGTGGATTTATGCCGATGATCTGGGGAATCCTGCGATGACCTTAGTCGGCATCGAATCATTATTAAGTCTACGCCGAGCGGCTGAGGATCTTAGCCTAACCGCGGCCGATATTCAGCGTATCTTCCATGGTAATGCTCAGACGATGCTGCGCTTTGGGGCGCGGTGATCGTGCATACTCGGACGCGCCGGCGCGCGCTTACTCCCACTTAAAGACAATGCCGAGCCAGCCGGCGCTACCCTTGAGAATCAGATCATAAATCCCGGGGGCCTGCGCCGCGGGTACGATCTGCGTGAGTAAATGATCTAGCCGAAGTTGACCGCTCGCCATGAGTCGCAAGCAGGCGCGTCGGTTACGTTCCCGGGTCCACCGCCAATACGCATGCGCTTGGTTCAAGCCGCGCTCGTAGGTCCCAGTTACGATTAGTTCCTTGCGGAGCAATTCCTCTTTCAGGCGGATCGTCGCGGTTCCTGGGGGGCTGCCCGTGAGGATAACGGTGCCGCGATCAGCGGCGCATTCCATGGCGGTTTGCAAAATATTAGCCGCTTGGGCACAATGAAAAACGGCCTCGGCCCCGACACCCTGAGTGATTTCTTTGATCCGCTGAACCACATCTTCGCGGCCGGCATTGATGACGTGCGTTGCCCCACTTTTTTTCGCCAAGTCTAAGCGTTCATCGATCAGATCGATCGCGATCAGCGGATACGCCCCGGAAATTCGGGCGAGCTGGAGCACTAATTGGCCCACGATACCTAAGCCAAATACCGCCACTGATTGATCGATGTGCAAGGCGGCGCGACGTACGCCGTGCAAGGCGACGTCACCCAAAGAACAGAAACCGGCGGCGGCATCGCTGACACCCTCCGGAACGGGATCGATGGTGGCTGTAGGCGTGACGGCGACAATCGAATGCGAGGCATGGGCTGAGCCCGTGGAAATACGGTCGCCAATTTTGTAGCCCTGCACTTCACGGCCCACTGCAATAATTCGCCCCACGGCCATGTAGCCGATATTGGCGCGCGGCATCCCCGGCGGGAGGCCGTATGATTCGGGGCCAAAGCGAAGAAAATTGGATTCACTCCCCGCGCTTACTTGGGTGTGGGTGTTGCGAACGAGAATTTCCTGAGCTTGCGGTTCAGGAACGGTGAAGGCCTCCACTTCCACTTTAGGCGGGGTGGAGGAAAACATTAAACGTTGGGCGGATGACATGAGATCTAATGGGGTAAATCCTGCTTAACTCGGACGCTGCTGGCTTCCGTGACTGGTCCGGTAAGTAGTTAATTCATCTAAGAGTCGCGGGGGCGTCGCGTCGTGTCCGGCGGTCTGGCTAGGCTGCGCCGAGGCCACTGCAACAAAACGGCCTTGGTGGGCGGAGGCTTCGGCGGCATCGAGAATGCGCGCCGTACGCACGGCGTCGGCGAGCGTGGTGGGCGGAATGCCCCGACCTAGGACCGCGTTGATAAATTGCCGAAAAAAATCTTCGCCACTGGCCCCGCCATAGGAAGACGACGGCGGGAGACTGAATTTTTCTTCGCGCACCGGGGATTGACCCGCGGCGGGTGGGCATTCGATGTGCAGGCGCGGGTTGAGATCGGGCCAGACGACCCGACCAGCGCGACCATTGAAACCGAGGTAAGCATCGTAGCCGGCGAGGTTGACATAGCCTTCCCCGCTATAGGCCAACGTGTAACCCGCGTGGAAGGTGCCGATGGCACCTGAGCGAAATTTTAAAGTGAGCGCGGCGGTGTCTTCTACATCGATGGCTTCGCCGGAGCGGGTGGCGAGCAGCGCGCCGACTTCAATAATTTCATCATTCGGAATATAGTGCAGTAAATCTAGGCAATGGCAGCCGAGCCAGAGGAGAATCCCGCCACCAGCTTGGCTGCGGCGGAATAGCCATGAGCTGGGGGTGCGAAATTTTACTTGGGTGGTGAGGAAGCGCGCCTCGAGTGTGAGCAAGGGGCCCAGGGTGCCGGCTTGGATTAAGCGCCGCGCGGCGATGACACACGGATGGGCGCGGCGTGGGTAGAGAACGCTGGCGATGACGCCCGCTTTTTGCGCGGCGTGCTGAACGCCGATGATTTCGGCGGTAGTTAGGCCGCCCGGTTTCTCCACGAGCAAGTGTTTCCCCGCGGCCACTACGCGGTGGGCGATGGCGGCCGTTTGATCGCTGCGGAGGCAAACCAGCGCAAAAACGAGATCGGGTTGCGCGAGGATCTTTTCGAGATCGCTGGTAATTTGGACTACCTTGCGGCTCGCCGGCAAAGTGGGTTGAGCCACCACCGCCGCTTCGGGATCCCAAAGACAGATGCTGGTGATCTCGGGCAGATTCTCGAGCGTACTCAGCAGAATGCCCGAATGCGGATGGGTTAGGCCAAGCAGCGCGACTTTCATCAGAAGACTGGGTTTAGTCAGCGGTTAGCTCAGCGAAAAGCTTAGAATCGTTGAAATCCAGGGCCGCAAAAGCTTGATCAATTTGCGTGGGCCTGCGGCCGCCGATGAGCACGGAGGTGGTGCCCGGATGATGCAGGGCCCAAGCCAGCGCGAGGTGCGGCATCGCGTGCCCCGTGCGGGCTGAGATTGCGGCCAAGCGAGCCAAGCGCTGCTCCGCGACGGCATGAAAATAGACCGGCTGCATGCCGGGAACCACGGCGAAGCGAGAGCCGGGCTCGACGCCCCCGCGGTGCTTCCCCGTCAAAAATCCGCCGCCCAGCGGACTGTAAGTTACAATGGCGACACCCTGCCCCGCGCAGAGTTCGCGGAGGGGGGCATCGACTTCGCGGACCGCGAGGTTGTGATTATTCTGCAGCACGGTGAAGCGAGTGAGGCCCAGTTGCTTCTGCAGGGTGAGCACCGTACCGAGTTGGTGGGCGTTAAAATTACTCGCGCCGAGTGTGCGGACGCGGCCGCTGCGTACGAGTTGGTCTAGGGTGGTCAAGGCGGCTGGGGTGGCGGCCTCGGGATCCCATTTGTGCAAATAAAGCAGATCAATCGTCTCGACTCCGAGTCGGGCAGCGCTGGCGGTGACGGCCGCCTCCATGGCCGCGGGGGTGTACGGCGGATATATTTTTGTCGCGATCATCAGGCGACCTGGTTCCGGCCGGCGAGAGGCCAGCCAAGCACCGACCACTAATTCTGAGGCGCCAGCGGAGTAGGTGGCGGCGGTGTCGAAAAGCGTAACGCCGAGCTTCTGGGCGTGATCCATCAGCGTGAAAGCGGTGGCCGCATCATTTTCACGCGCAAAGTTGGAACTACCGAGTGTGATCCGGCTGAGCGCCGGCGCGGAGGGATAGAGGAGCACGGGTGCCATGGCGGGGAAAATGGCTTAATGCGCGGTGTAGCCCGCGTCGACGGGGAGATTGACTCCCGTGACGTAACGCGCGGCCTCGCTCAGTAAGAATATCACTGGGCCCCCGAGATCGCGATCATCCGCCATCCGCCGCAGAAATGTCGCTTTGATGTAGCGTTCGACGAAGGTGGGATTCTGTCCGTTATAAAACCCGCCCGGCGCGAGGCAATTCACCCGCACGCCTTGGGGACCATAGAGAGCAGCAAAATAACGAGTGAGATTCATCATGCCGCCTTTATGGAAAAAATAATCGGGCGGCGCTGTCATGGTCGTGCCTTCGTAGAGGGTAAAATCAGGCCCGACCATTCCCTGGATCGAGCCGATATTAACAATGCTCCCCGTGCCCTGCGCGGCCATCTTCTCGCCAAAGGCCCGCGTGATCGCGAAGAGCCCGGTCGCGTTGGTTTTCATCGAAGCTTTCCAATCGGCGAGGGGGGCGCCGGCCGTTTTCATGGGCCGGGCTACCGCGTTGTTGACGAGACCATCGACGCGGCCGAATTCCTGATAGACGCTGTCGCGTAATTTAAGCACCGAAGATTCATCCGCTTGATCCAGCGAGCGGGCTTGCACGTTGCGCCCGAGTGCGCGTTCTTCGGCGGCAACTTTTTCCAGAGCGCTGAGATTGCGCGAAGCCAAAATGAGCGTGGCGCCTGATTCGGCGAGCTGCGTGGTCAAGCCGCGGCCGTAAAGTCCGGCGCCGCCGGTGAGGACGATAATCTTCCCATTGAGGGAGAAATTTTGGGGTGGGTGAGCAGGGGAGGCATTCATCGGGAAGGGGGCGGGGTAATTTAAGAGCAGTTATTAAGCTAACGTTATTTTTATAGGCCAGCGGCCGCTAGCGAGGCGAGCTTACTGGTAACAAAATGTACCTTAGATTTAATGACGCCGGCGGCTTTACAGGTGGGTGCCGGCCCGCGTAGGCTGCGGCATGACCTTTGCCACTCAGCTGCAGCAATTACTGGAATTCGATGGCGCCTTATTAGCTAACACCATCGGTTATCTCGATCCGACCCCCGCCGCGGAATTATACATGGGCGGCGACATTCTTTGTCAGACCCCGGGGACGGGCCCGATGGTGGGAGTGGCGGTGACTTGTGAAATCGACTCGAGCACACCTGGTGGGTCCAATGAGATGGATCTTTATTACGACCAGCTGGAGCAAATTCATCCGATAGCTGAACCCGTGGTTTGGGTGGTAAAAGCCGTGGGCTCACGACCCGACCATGAGTGCATCATGGGCGATGGTATGGCGAAAAGTCTGCAGGCGGCCGGTTGCGTTGGGATTGTGACGAACGGGGGATTGCGGGACGTCCCGAGTTACTCCGCGGTGCCATTCAAGGCGTTCGCGCGTGGACGGGTCATCCATCATGCGGCGCTCAGAGTGCGGCGCATCAATGAACCCGTCGAAGTGGGCGGGCTCACGATTCGGCCGGGCGATATTATTCACGGCAGCGACGAGGGCGTGGTGCGAATCCCTCGCGCGTGTTTGGCGCAACTACCGGAGCGGGCGGCCCAAATGCGGGCGTTTGAGTATGAAGCCCATTTTATTTTTCGAGACCCCGCCATTCCGCTCCGCTCCAAATCGGGTTTAGTGAAGAAATTGCTCGAGAAATACGGTTTTGCTTAAGCGGTTCTCGTTGCGGTAGTCATCAGGGGCCTCGGTGGATTCTCCGGCGAAATCGTTGGGTTAATTAATATGAAATTATTCTTAGCCTCAGTCTTAGGTTTATTTTATTGGGCGAGTGCCAGCGCCGCTCTAGGCTCACCTGCCGTGCCGACTTCCGCGATCCGCGGGGAAGTTATTATTAATCGCCTCGCCGCACCGTGGGAATCGCAGCAAGTGCAGGAGCCTTGTATTCTGACTAACCCTAAAGATCCGACGCGGCTCGTTATGTTTTACTCCGGTGTGCCGGCGGCCAATCGACGACTGTGCTATATCGGCAAAGCGTGGGCGCTCAAGTCGGACCCCTTCACCTGGCATCAGGATGAGCAGAATCCCGTATTCAGCCCGGGTGAATCCGGCTGGGATGCGGGGAGTATTCGTTTGGATGCGGTGCTCTACATCGCCGAAGAGGATGCCTACTATATTTATTATTCAGGCACGATCAACTCCGTGCAGGACCGCATCGGACTCGCAATTTGCCCAGCAGGGGCCGACGGTTATACGGCGATCACGGCATCCGCGATTCACCGGGTAGGCGCCGCTCCGGTGCTCGCCCCGGAATCGGCGGCCCCGTATTTTGAGACGATGGCTTCCCAAGCAGCGGTCTGGCGCGAGTGGAATGAAACAACAAAGCAGTGGGACTGGTTCATGTATTATTCTTACCGTGGGAAAAATGGCACCTTGCCGGGACTGCGGCTCGCGACTTCGACCGATGGGAAACAGTGGACTCGGCACTTTAACGAAAAAGACCCGCGAGGGATGGGGCATATTTTCCCTTCCACTCCTGATGCTTATTACGAGTGGCACCAGATTACTAAAATCAATGACACTTATGTGCTCACGATCGAGGTTGGCATAGAAAAAGGGCAACGCTGGCGCCCGGTGGTGGCGGTCAGTAAACATCCCGCGACGGGCTGGCAGCAACTGGATGTAGATACGTTGTTACAAACTAAATGGGTCGGATTATACCGCGACGATACCATCTACCATGTGGCCACTCCGGCCTTTTATGAATTCGGCGGCCGTTGGTACCTGTATGTGCAAGCTTGTCCGTTACCCGCTAATCGCAACTACATCGACGGCCATTGGGATATGTGGGGCATAGCCTGTGAGCGGGTGATTCCAACGCTACCGGGCTATACGTCCCTGCATATTCCCGGAGTGGGGACGCCCTGAGCGCGAGGGCCGCAACCCAGGCCGACTCACGCGGTACGTGCGATTACTGGCCTCAGCTTAAATAAAATCCAGCCCGCTCACCGATTAAGCCGCTGGGTCAATCATAGCGCTAAAGTTTTATGGCTTGGGCAATTTCTTTAGCTGCGCCCGCGCTAATTGGGTGGCCTGAGTAATTTGTTCCGCCGTCATTAATTTTTTGATGACCTTAAGATTCTTGGCGGCGATTTCGTTGCCGAGGTCGCTCGCCACCTGCCACCAGAGATAGGCCTCGCGCAAATTTTGAGGAACCCCGTCGCCCTGCGCATAGGCGGCGCCGAGGTTAACTTGGGCGCTTATTTCACCTTATTCTGCGCTGAGCCGATAGCATTTCAGCGCTTCCGTTTTATCCTGCGGGACGCCGGTGCCGCTGGCGTACATGGCGGCGAGACTATTGAGGGCGTACACATCGCCTTGGGCTGCGCTCAAACGATACCAGCGCAGAGTTTCCTTAAGATCTTTAGCTATGCCGATGCCGGTAGCGTACATTAAGCCGAGGGAATATTGACTGCTGGCATTACCTTGTTCCGCCGCTTTGCGAATCCACTGGATCGCTTCGGCCTCGTTTTTTTCTACCCCGCGGCCGTTCGCGAGGGCTAGACCGAGTTGCCACTGGGCATTGACGTCACCCGCGGCGGCTTGCTTGCGCCAATCGGTTACGAACCAAGACTCTGCGCATGCAGCATTAATCAAGAGCGTGAATCCGAGTAGACCTTGGCCCATTGATTTCAACATAAGCTTATTTATGCGCCGGCCGAGTGCTTGTAAAGCGGCGTCCCCAGATTCATTTTCAATCTACTTAGGTTCAGATAAAATACGGGACACTGGTTTCAGTTAGGCAAAATTCAACACGATGCCTCGTCGGAGAGAGCTGGATTTTTTCGGTTAAACGAACATCACTGATTAATCACTATGGATGAAGTTTTCAGTTATCTCGCGCAGCTTTTTACAACGGCGCCCTACTATTATCTTTCATGGCCTGCCACCGCCATGTTGGTCGGAACATTGGTTGGGGTAATGTCGACGGCGGCGGCGACCGCTCTCGCGGTGGTGCCGCGCACGGAACGCGGTCTGCTTGGCCTTTTTACGGCTCCCTTTGTGCACGCCAATTTTGCGCATTTTGCCGCAAATTTGCCGCCATTTTTAATCTTAGGGGCGCTGGTGCTGCGGCGTGAGCAGACGCAATTCTTAATCATCGGCTTGGCGATGACGTTTGGCCAAGGGGGACTACTCTGGCTTGCCGGGCGCAAGGCGGCTCATGTCGGCATGAGCGGGGTGATTTTTAGTTTTTTTGGTTACCTGATTATGCTGGCTTGGCTGACGCGAACGACGCCGGACTTACTGGTGGCGGGCGGGGTATTAATTTTTTATGGCGGTATGCTCGCTGGCCTAAAACCCGCCCGCAATGGAACCTCGTGGGAAGGCCATCTCTTTGGACTTTTGATTGGCTTGGCGGTCGCGTGGATTCGGCACACTTGGTTTTAGGATTAGGCTTTTTCGGTTCTGGGCCGAAGTTCCTTGGTCGGCGGACGGAGCAATAATGGCAGATGATTTTGTTGAGTTGGGGCGCGATTTAGCTAAAGTGAATTGCATGATCTCCCTTACTCATCATCGCTCGCGGAATAATTTATTTCTGCATTATTTAATCTCTCTCCTCGCGCTCATCACCGCTTTCCTGGTCACCGGTTGTGAAACTTCGGGCATTTCGAATCGGATTACGGAGAAGGCGGCTATTTTTAACACCCTGCCGCCCATTCAGCAGCAGGATATCAAGAATGGTTATATCGGTGACGGTTATACGACCGACATGGTTTACATGGCCGTTGGCCAGCCGTCGAAAACTTCAACGACCTCAAATGGGCAGGACACCACTTGGACCTACAATAATTTTTACCCCGCTTATAGTTCGCAGAGTCCGCAAAACACGTTCGATTCGGCGCACACCGCTGGTCGCTCTGGAGCGAATGATTATGTATCGGCCAATGCGCCCGGGGCGAACAAGAGTCTCAGCGATACCAGTACAAAGGGCGCCGTGCAGACCTCCGCTACGATTCCCGATCTCCC
>SXZN01000149.1 GCA_005787865.1 Opitutaceae bacterium
CTGACTTCAACTTAAACTTCAACTTTTCCCTTAAACTGGAGCGCAGCGCGTCTAGCGCTTCGCGCTAATGACCCCATTCACCTGTGCCACCGCTGCCGGGCTGAATTCAGTGATGGGATCTTTTTCGCCCGCGGCGATTTCGAGGACGACACGCTCATCCGTCGCCTCGAGCTTGGCGATTTGACTCACGGCTCGCAGCGCGCTCAGTGGCAAGACCGCTCGCGTGCGCTGCCCGGCGTCCACCACGCGGATGCCGCGAATCTCCAGACGGCCATCGCCATCGTGGGGATCAAAGCGCAGTCCCTTGATTGCTTGATTGGGAAGCGGGAAACGGAGGGTCTGCAGTCCTTGGTGGGGCTCGTAGTCCTGACGCTTACTTTCCGCCTCATTAACGCCCGCCACGGTGTCCCAGAAGAGTTGCGCGTTGGAGGTGCCGCGATTGAGCAGATCAAATTCGAGCGTCAGCCGTGCCGCCATCGGCCATGGTTTATATTGAGCGTAGTAAACCGAATTGCGGATCAGCCCGCGGTTGCCAACGAAGGCAAACATCAGCGCGATGCTGGCCATAAAGCCGACATGCGCCGCCAAATCACGCCAGTGGCTTGGGCGATAAAAAGTGAACAGGACGGCGAGTAATAAAATGGTGAGCATCATCGCCAAATATCCGGTGGAGAGGAGGCAGCGGAGTAAGTTGCGGTGATCTTTGCCGACGGGAATGATGGGGGAGAAAATTTCGATACGCGCGTAAGGATCGTTAGCCGTCGGGGTGGAAATTAATTTCCAGCCCTCCGGAGACGGCGTGATGGCCGCGATTTGGTTGGTAGGGCGAAACATGTCGCGCGTGAAACGCCGAATCTCCTCCCCGCGGCGGTTGATGATGCGCATCTGCCGAATATTGAGGGCCCCGCCTTTGCTTGGTGGATCCACGCGGAGTTCGGTGATCGGACCATCAGGCAAGGGGAACGTGTAGGTATAGGTCTGAGTGGTGGGCGAAATCGGAAATTTAATACAGTTCAGCTCATTGATCCCCCGGGAGAGATTATAATAAATCTGCACATCCCCGGTGGTGTCCGCTGCGCAGGAGATTTCGAGATAGTTGATATCCGTGCCCGGCTCATTGAGCGGATACCACTCGAGCGGCACTTCCTGCGGCAAGAGAAAGCCCGCGATCGCCAGCGCCAGCGCAAAAAACCCGCGCCCCCAAGTGGGTTGGAAAGCGCTCGCGGCGGAAGACGGTGGAAGGTCAGCAGACATGATCTCACGAAACAATGGACGGGAGAAGGAAGGCGGTAAACGGAAAAGCACGGCTCTGGCTCGTTGCGAGCCAGTTTAAGGGTAAAGTTTAAGTTGAAGTCAGCAGATCCCCAGCATCGATACAGTCCGATCTTAAACTTAAACTTTAAAACTTAATCTAGCGCATCGCGCTCCTTATCCTTGCCCCGGGCGCTGGGCTCCTCTCAGCTAACTTGGCTGCATGACTCCCCTTCCCTCTAGTAGTGCCGATCCGGTGATCTCCCTGCAAGGAGTGACGAAAACCTATGCGATTTGGGATGATCCTTCGGCGCGACTGGGTTATCTTCTGCGCCGGATGCTCGGGCTCGGGGCGGGAAAGAAGGAACAGCCGCGGTTCACCGCGGTGCAGCTGCTGAATCTGGAGATCGCCCGGGGCGAATGTCTCGGCATTATTGGGCGCAACGGGGCGGGTAAAAGCACCCTCCTCCAAATGATTGCGGGGACGCTTCAGCCCACTACCGGGACCGTGAAAGTGCGCGGTCGCGTGGCGGCGCTGTTGGAACTCGGGAGTGGCTTTAACCCCGACTTCACCGGCCGGGAAAATATCCAGCTCAACGCCGCCATCCTCGGTTTATCGAAAACGGAAATTGCCGCGAAGTTTGCCTCCATCGTCACCTATTCGGGGATCGAAGAATTTATTGACCGCCCCGTGCGCACGTATTCCAGCGGCATGACTCTGCGCCTGGCCTTCGCGGTTTGCGTACACGTCGATGCGGATATTCTGATTATTGACGAAGCCTTAGCGGTCGGGGATGCGCGCTTTCAATTTAAGTGTCACGCCACTTTGGACCAATTACAGAAGGAAGGGCGGACGATTATCTTTGTGTCGCACGACACAAATTCCGTGAAGCGCATGTGTCGGACTGCGCTGCTCCTCGAGCGCGGTGAAGTCCTCCTGCAAGGTTCGCCCAACGAGGTCACCAATATTTATACCAAGCTCATCACCAGTCCGCACGGCGTGGAGGCGATCCGCGGAGACCTAGCGGCCATTCGGCAGCAGGGGGAGGCGCCGTTGTTGGCTGCTGCCAACCCGGCGTGCCCTGCTGATGCCTCCTGGCATCACGGGGTTCGTCCACCGGCCGGCGCCGGGGCAAATGCGCCCGATTCTGGCGCGTCATCCGTCGCCAAATCGAGGCAAAACGTGGACGGTGGACGGTGGACAGTAGACGGCAGTTCCAGTCTCCAGCCTCCCGCCTCCAGCCTCCCCTCGGCGCCTGCCCGTCTCCCGCCTCCGGGCTCCCTTTCTCCCGCTTCCTCCGAGCACCTCCTGGCGGAGGAACGGTCGCATCAGCAAATTTCGGACAAGGAATATGCTTACGGCGGCGAGTTGGGGCGGATTACGGCGGTGCAGCTCACGGATGCCGCCGACCAACCTCGGTTAACTTTCCCCTCTGGCAGTGCGATCCGCATCCGCATGACTTGTGCAGCTCTGAGTGCGATTGCAGATCCGATTTATGCTCTGACACTCAAAGACGTCCGTGGTCAGGAAATTTTCGGCACCAATACTTATTTCCAAAATCAAACGCCGCCCGCACTCGCAGCCGGCGCGCGGACTCAAGCGGTGTTTGATCTGCAGCTGAACGTCCTCCCGGGAGTTTATTTTATCTCGCTCGGCTGGGTGCGCCTCGAGAATAGCGAAGTGCAAGTGATTCACCGTCGCTACGACGTGCTGCGCTTTGATGTATTGCCCAAGGATCGATCATTTGGACTGGCGTATTGTCCGACGCAAATCCACCTCCAGCCGATCGATTAAATGCTCTTCTATCGATTTATTCTATCGTTGCTGGTGGCCGTGGGACTGAGCGCTTGCGCGATCGTACCAGGCGACGGCGGCCAAGGTGAAACCACGCGCTGGACCATGCTCATGGTATCGCCGAAAGATGATGTCGCGGATTGCCATCTCATCCGATTGCCCGATGGCCGCAAGGTACTCATCGATGCGGGGAAGCTCGGCGATAGCCCGGGAGAGGCGCTCGCGGCGGTCAAAGCCCAAAACATCACCGCGCTGGATCTCGTTATCCTCAGTCATTTCCACATCGATCACTACGGCGCGCTCTGGGATCTCATCGAAGCGGGCATCACTATTAAACGAGTGGCGATCAACGTACCGGTGCAAGCAGCCGCCGATCAGGAAAAAGGCTGGGGCTGCAATCTCGATCACGTTCGCGCTACGCTCAAGAAATTAGATGACCACCACATCCCCTATTTCACCCCAAAAACAGGGGAGCGCATCCTCGAAACCACCACCGCGCAAGGCACCGTTGTAGCTCTCGATGTCATCTGTCTCTACGATGGGTTGAATTCACCGATTGGCCTCACGGATGTGAATGAAACCAGCATGATCGTCCGCCTCAGTCACGGTCCCACTCGGGCACTCTTCACGGGCGATCTCGGTGGGCGCCTGGGGGCTTATCTCGGGACGAGCAACTTTGATTTAAAAGCTGATATCCTGAAAGTACCGCATCATGGAGCGGAAGGTTGTGCGCCTAATGAATTTTTTGACCGCGTCGGAGCTAAAGCCGTTCTCGTGCCGGCGCCAAAAAATTTATGGGCGTCAGCGCGCAGCATGCGGATTCGCAATTATTTTATTGAGCACCATATCCCCACTTATGTCAGCGCCCTGCGCGGCAACGTAACCGCCGTGCTCACCGCTACCGATTTTCGGATCGAGTCTGAACGTTAACTTTCCGCCGTGTTTACGCTCAATTTCACCCACCAGCAAAAAAATCACGCCCTCCCGGCCGGCCAGCGCTACGCCGCGCCCCGGGCGGAAGGCTTTCGGGATACGCCGGCGACGGAATTGCGTAGCTTGATTGCGGAGTTGGACACTGGCCGACCCTGGCGCGAGGCGGTGGCGGCGCGTTATGCGGCAACGAATCACTGGCTGTACCGAATCGTCGCCGATCCCAGTCGCACCGCATTTTTTGAGCAAGTGCTGCCGCGCGGTCAGGGCCCAGTGCTCGATATCGGTGCGGGTTGGGGCCAGATCGCGCGACCCCTAGCCAAAACGCGACCCGTCGTCGCCTTGGAGCCGGTGGCGGAGCGCCTCGCTTTTATTGAAGCTGCGGGCCGCCAAGATGGCGTGCATGAGCAGATCGCCTACGTCGAGGCTGACTACCTCGAAGTAGATTTCACCGACGGCTTTGAGGCTATCTGCGCGATCGGGGTGCTGGAGTGGGCGGGAGCTTTTCAAAATCACACCGACCCTCAACAAAGGCAGTTAGATTTCCTCCGCAAAGTTCGCCGCGAGCTTATCCCCGGAGGCGCTCTCGTGATCGGGATCGAGAATCGGCTCGGTCTAAAATATCTTTTGGGGTGTCCGGATGATCACCTCGGCGTGCCGCATATTGGCTATCTCCCTGCCGCGTTGGCCCGCCAGCGCTGGGCGGAGCAAGGCCACACGCTGCAAAGTTTCACCTACTCCCAAGCGGAGCTCGAAAAAATCCTGCGCTCGGTCGGATTCACCCAAATCGAATTTTACGCCGCCTGGCCTGACTACAAATTACCCACGCAGATCATTTCCTTAAAGGACGAAGGCCGGCCGCTGCACGATTGGCTGCAACACCAGAACCCACCGGCCGAGCACAACGGCTACGACGGCAGTCCCCTGGAGGCACGCTTCCAGGAAAATCTTACCGCGCTGTATCGGAGCCTCGCCGCCGATGGCCTCGCGCGGAATTTCGTGCCGAGCTTTTTCATTCGCGCGAGCTAGCGTGGAGCTGAGGCCATGGCCGATTCATCCCTCATTGAAGCGCTGCATGAATTGGTGGCTCGAGGCCTGATTGCGGCCGAGCCAGCACCCCAACGCTTAGCCGGCGGCAATCGTGACCGCCAAGCGCAGGCCACCCGCAGCGCTTGGCGCGTGACGCTACCCACGGGGGCGTCAGCCAAACTCACGCTCGGATCAGACTTGGGCTTAATAGCGACCCGCCAGACGACTTTGGCGGCGGCTTGTCCGAGCATCGCCGCAGCGCCGCTTTTCTACATCCAACTCCCGCACGCTGAGGCCCTCGCTGAATCATTTTTTTCAGGAGAGACATTAGAACAAGCCGCGAACGCGGCGCAGTTGCCAGCGGCCACGCTCAGCGCCGCCCTCGCTCAAGTGAGCCAAGCCCTCGCGCTGACAGAGCAATCCTCAAGCGAAATGGCGCGAGCGGCGGAATGGCAGATGTGGAGTCAGCAAGTCGTGGCACTCGCCGCTTGGCAGCCGACAGAAATAGTGGCGCTCGCGGAATTGATTCTGCCGTCACTGTACCAACGGCTCACCCAGACCCCGCCGACCACGCGCTGGAGCAATGGCGATTTCTTGCCTGCAAATATTTTGGTGCAAGCCAGCGGGGCCGTTCGCCTCATCGACGCGGAGCACGCCACCCGCACGCATTTTTACCGCGAAGATGCGGTGCGTTTTAATTTGTTATCACCAGCAGCGAGGAGCCAACCCGCGTTGTTTCGCGCCCATCTGCCGGACCCCGGCCCAGCTTGGCACCTGTATTTCTGGCTGCGTCAGCTCCAGCTCGAAGCGGAGCACAATGCGGCGGATTATATCCAACGCCTTTGGCCGGTGCGGTTGGCCGTGATCCGGCGTTGGGCGGAACAGGCTTTGGGCGTGACCATCGCAGGGTGGTCGGAGGAAGCGACCCCCGTGCATTATAAAATTGAAACAGCGCACTGGGCCCAAAATGCCCAGAGCGATCTCCAGCTCAGCGGCTGGTGTCATGTCCCGGCCGCGACGGCGCTCCGCGCGATTGTTTGCACCAGCGGCGACCAACGTCTCGCAGAAACCGTGCTCACGGCACGGCCCGATGTCGCCGCCCATTTCCCCGCCGCGACGGGAGCAGAACGGGCGGGATTTTTTCTCAGCATCAAACTGCCGGATCCTGATGCCCCCCTCGCGCTCGCTGCGCTCACGGATGATGGGACGCTCCTGCCCTTTCACGCATTACGAGCCGGCGACTTACCGGGGCGAGGCCCGGCACTGGGTGATTATGAAGCGTGGGCGGCTCAGCACGATCCGGATCCGCCGGCCCCGACGATCCCGCCAGCACCAGGACCGCGGTTTTCTATTCTGCTGCCGGTGTATCGGACGCCGCCGCCATTTTTGCGCGAGTGCTTGGCCTCCGTGCAGAGCCAGCATTATCCGCACTGGGAATTAATCATCGTCGATGACGCCTCAGAGTCGGCAGAAATCACGACGATCCTCCAGCAGGCCACGGCTGATGCTCGAGTGAGGCTCCAGCCCCGCGAGAAAAATGGCGGCATTGCAGTAGCCACCAATGCGGCGCTGGCAGCGGCCAAGGGCGAATTTATGGTCTTACTGGATCATGACGATGTGCTTCGCCCCCATGCGTTGGCGGAGTTCGCGCAAGCTCTGGTCGCGAATCCCCAGTGGGATGCGCTCTATTCTGACGAAGATAAAATCACCGCGGACGGCCGCCGCGTGTTGCCCTTTCTCAAACCTGATTTCTCGCCAGAATTTTTACTCGGAGTCATGTATATCGGCCATGTGCTAGCGGTGCGCACGACGCTCGCGCGCCGCGTGGGCGGTTTTGATGCCGCGTATGATGGCATACAAGATTATGAATTCTTTCTCCGCCTGAGTGAGCAGACGCGGCAGATCGGACACGTTGCGCGCATCCTCTACCACTGGCGGCAATCACCCGGCTCCAGCGCCTTGCACGGCAATGTAAAAGGCGACATGGATGAAAAACAGGGCCAAGCGGTCCGGGCTCATTTGCAGCGCGTTGGACGCAGTGAGCACGTTGCGCCCGCAGGCGGACACCGCGCCAGATTACAAGCCACCGTCATCCCCACGGTGGAAATTATTCAAGCCACTAATGAGGAGAATCCCGTAACAACGCTCCCCCGAGCGGCGACGAAAAGCGCGGCAGACGTTCTCATACTCATCGCGCCGGAGGTCACGGCTGACCAGCACGTGCTCCGGGCCTTGGCGGCGAGTGCAGTCCGCCCCGATGCCGGCGTGATCGGGCCGGTGTTGTTGTCCCGCGAAGGCCTCGTGCTTGAAGCCGGCTGGGCGGTCAGCCCGCGAGGCAGCGCTCCCCTGATGCGCGGTTTTGATCCCACGGGAGATGGTTATCATGGCACGCTGCGGTGTACGCGCGAAGTAACGGCGGTATCGCCACTCTGCGTCGCGGTAAGTCGGACGCTCCTGCTCGAGCCGGAGCGAGTAGAAACGAGTAACCTCAGTTGGTTAAATTTTTGCCAAAGTCTGATCGCGACCGGCCGCTTCAACCGAGTCGTGGCGACCGCGCAAATACCCACGACATTATCTTGGCGCGATGAGCCCCGCCCGATCGGCTCGCCGACGGCGCCGATCACGGCACAATTCTTTAATTCTCACTTTGACGTCCGGCGAGCTGACTACACGCTGCGCAATCAAGGAGAGCGCGCTCCGCCGTGCTGGCATTTAGACACTCCGCCGCCCACCGCGGTGAGTGATGGCTGTGTTTATTGGCGCGGCTGGTGTTTTCTACCGGCGGGCGGACCGCTGATGGTGCGCGTCACGATTCCTGGGCACTTCACTTGGCCGGCCGCGAACGGTTTAGCCCGTCCCGATGTGTACGCGCAGCATCCGACCATCGGCAGTGCGGCGGTTGGCTTTGAATTGCGACTGCGGTTGCCCACGGGGAAGTATGAATTTAATTTTGAAGCAGTCGCGGCTGACGGGACGGTTTGGCCGTTATTTCAGCAGACGACCCGAGTATCAGCCTGGCAGCGCGCTCGTTATTTTCTGCACGGCTCTCTTGAAAAACTCCTGCCCTTTCAATTGATCGCTGCGCCCAGTCTGCGCCCGCGACCGCTCCCCGTTGTTGAAATACCGTCCGGCGGCGCGCGCCCTAGCCCCCGATTGGCGATTGTGACGCCCTCGTTTCAGCAGGCGAAATTTCTGGAGCAGACGATGCGCAGCGTGCTCGAGCAGCCCGGGGTTGAGTGTGCCTACGTGGTGCAAGACGGAGGGTCGGCGGACGGCAGCCAAGCGATCATCGAGCGCCTGGCGGCGATCGACGATCGACGGTGGACGGTGGACGGTGGGCGGTCGACGGTGGACGGTATATCCAGTCTCACGCCTTCCGCCGCGCCCCGCTTGGTGGCTTGGGAGAGCGCCTCTGATGCTGGGCAGGCGGATGCCATCAAGCGCGGCTTCGCCAAGACTTCTGGCGGGCCGGATGACGTGATGGCTTGGATTAATTCGGATGATTTTTATCTACCGGGAGCCTTGGCCTATGTGGTCGACTACTTTGCGCAGCATCCCGACGTCGAGGTGATTTATGGACACCGCATAGTAGTGGATGAAAACTCCCAGGAAATTGGTCGTTGGTTTTTACCGCAGCATGATCCGGAAGTGCTACGACTGAATGATTTTGTGCCGCAAGAAACGATGTTCTGGCGGCGGCGGCTCTGGGATAAGGTTGGCGGCATCGATGCCAGTTTCAAATTTGCGATGGATTGGGATTTGTTGCTGCGCTTTCAAGCCGCGGGGGCGCGCATGGTCCGGGTCCCGTATTTCCTCGCCTGCTTCCGAGTGCATGCCGCCCAGAAAACTTCCGCACAGATCCAAAGTATTGGCCAAGCAGAAATCAACCACCTGCGAGAGAGAGCGCAGGGTCGGGTAATCGCGCCCGAAGCATTGGCCAAGCACCCCAGCCTGCTCCGTTATATGCGTCGCAGCGCCTTGATTGAATTGATGACGAAGATCGGGCGCGGAAGCGCAAGGCGCTAGTTTAAGTTGGTAGTTTAAGTTGAAGATCGGACGGCATTGATGCCGGGGATCTCTGACTTAAACTTCAACTTTACACTTAAACTGGCTCGGTCCGCGAGCCGCGGC
>SXZN01000150.1 GCA_005787865.1 Opitutaceae bacterium
AACGCGTTCCAATAAGAAAAGGCTGATTTTAATTTGCCGTAATATTCGGCGATCGCCCACGGCGCGAAGCCGGGCCATTCGCGGGTTCGATCCGTGTTTTTAGTCGGATCAAGTGCCGGAAAATTTACCGGATGCGCCGCGCGCCCCGCGGCAAATTGCAGGGCAAATTCATAGCGCAGGGCCGACACCGTCGCGGGGGTAAGGCCCGCTTCTGTCAACTGCTCCAGATCGCAGTAATGATCGACCCCATTGAAATGTTTGATCGGGAGATCAGCGGCGTTCCGCCAGCGGTCGGGTTCCCCCGAAAGAAAAGCCACCCGCTCAACATTGGCCGACTCTCGGACGAAGGCCGGAAAATCTGGCGGGAGGGCCGCCAGGGCCAGCTGATTGACGGTGCGGTGCCCCTCATAATCCCAGGCGGGCGCGACTACGGTCATCAGCAGTGAAACGGATAGGGCGAGCCATGCGTTGCGATCAAATATTTTCATAGGAAAGGATTAGGGCGTAGGGGAATTGGCCTGTGTCCGCAAGGCGGTGAGCGCACTCGCGTAATTATCTAAACCAGCCGCCAAAGCTTCCGCGATTTGCTGCCGAAAAGCCGGAGTCGCCAGTCGCCGCGCCTCAGTCTCATTGGAAAGATAACCGCATTCCACCAGCACGCCGGGGCAATCGAGCATGCGCAAGACAGCGAGCCGACTCCGTTTATAACCACGGTCAGGGGTTTTCAACGTCGCCCGCAGCGCCCGATGCATTTCCGCCCCAAAAAGCAGATTGGCGTAGTCAAATCGATTACTGGGATACGCCACTTTGGTCATTTCATCGCCGAGCTCGTCGCCCGTCGATCGCATCGACCGCGGCGCCATTACGTAGGTTTCAATGCCAGTAATATTATCTGGGGCGGAATTAAAGTGAATGCTCAGAAAAACATCCGCCTTTTGCCGATTAGCGTATTCGTTGCGCATCAGCAGGTCGGTTTTTTTATCCCTCGAAAGCTCCCGGTCTTCGGTGCGGGTTAGCAGAACCCGCCACCCGCGGGCCTCGAGTAGCGGCTTCAACCGCAACGCGACCTCGAGGGTTAAAGTTTTTTCATTCAATCTCAGCCGCTTATTTTCCGCCCCGGGATCGATCCCGCCATGGCCGGGGTCGAGGACAATGAGCTTGGGCGCCGTCTGGGGCAAAAAAGCGAAGTGAGTGGCCGGCCGCAAAAGGGGCGCCACTATTTTAATCGCATCGAGTAAACTGATCCACAGGCCATCTTTATAATGCAATACCGGCGCGCCTAAAAAGATGCGCAGATTATCAAAATAAAAATCGTGCTGATTGCCCTCCAAGACCAAGCGAACTCCCCGCGCATCACTGAGGGTCATGGTCACTTCCGGCTTGGCCCACGCCGCTTTTAGGGAAAACCGTTGCGCCAGTTCCCGCAGACTAACGTAGTCGGTGCCGCGTAATGAGGTCACGGCCCACAGCACGGGAGCTGGCGCCGGCCGCGAGGGGGCAACTCGCGCGGGAGCCGACTCGGTCCTAGCAGCTGGCGCCGCCAGCGCCACCGCGGCGGGAGCAAGTTTAGCGGTGGCCGAGGATTCTTGCGCCGAGGCGCACCCTACGCTCAAGCCAATCAACCACGGCACTAGCCCGAAAGCGGGGAGCCGCGCCATAAACGCAAAGTGAATCAAACCGCCGGAGCTGCCGCTGGGGGCGGCGCCGCGGGCGTCTCGCGAACGTGAAACTTCAGCTTACGCTTGTTCGGCGGTAAGGCCGAAAGCATCACGTTAATTTGCTTACCATTCAGCTTGGGTGGTGAATCCGGTAGACCCATCGTCTCAAGCTCTTTGAGGGCGCGGTTCATGACATCGAAGCCCATCTCGGTGTGGGCCATCTCGCGGCCACGAAATTTCAGCCGCAATTTCACTTTATTGCCATGATCGAGAAATTCCTCGGCGTGGCGAACTTTCGTCATGAAATCCCCTTTTTCAATGCGCAGGGTAAATTCGATCTCCTTAATTTTGCTGGCAGTCGATTTGACGTGCGACGTTTTCTTCTGCTCCTCGTAAACATACTTACCGAAATCCATGATCCGGCAAACCGGCGGCGTGGCGGCGGCCGCCACTTCGACTAAATCCAAATTAAACTGCATCGCGAGAGCGATGGCCTTAGGGGTGTCCAAAATTCCGAGCTGGCGACCTTCAGGGCTAATGACCCGCACTTGCGGCGACTTGATTCGCAAATTGCGGCGAATGGCGGCGAAGGGATCGTTGTTGCGACGATTATCGCGATTATAAGGAGTGCGGCCAGCGGGCGGAGAGGAAGGAAGTGCCATTCAGGATGAGGGGGTTGCGAGGAAGAGAGATCGTAGGGTATTTTCGCTTCTCAGCGCGGTGAAGACAACACCTATTTAGAGCGAACTCGCCCTCGTCAGACGCTAAAGCTTTCCCCGCAGGAACAACTGGCCTTGGCGTTGGGATTAGAAAATTTAAAGCCTCCGGCCACCATTTTAGCGGAATAATCGAGCTGCGTGCCCTTGAGGTACAGCGCAGTTTTAGGGTCAACCACGACCGGCACTCCAGCTGTGCGCACGAGGATATCGCCCTTCCGCGCTTCTGGCACAAAGCGCATTTTATAGCTTAAACCGTTGCAGCCACCACCCGTGATCGCGATGCGCAGATAATCCCCCTGCACTTCGCGGGCAATGAGCGTCGCCACCTTGACGCCCGCCTCGGGCGTGAGGCGCACGAGGTTTTCATTACCTTCGCGCACGCCCTCGGGCGGTAAAATGAGAGGTGGAGCAATGGACACGGCGTAATCTTATGCCCCTGTCCGCGATTTTATCAAGCGCTGCGCAACACTTACCGCATTGGTGAAACTGCGGTCGCTGGCTTGACCCCGGCCAGCTAGGCTAAAAGCGGTGCCGTGGTCGGGACTCGTGCGAATAAAGGGTAGGCCCAAGGTCACATTCACCGCTTCATCAAAATCGATCACCTTGAGCGGAGCGAGGCCCTGATCGTGATAAAGTGCGATAATAACATCAAATTCCCCCCGCAAGGCGCGGGCAAACAGCGTATCCCCAGGTTGACAAAGCGAGAGCCCGGGAAATTCCTGCCGC
>SXZN01000151.1 GCA_005787865.1 Opitutaceae bacterium
GAAGATTTGATTGTCACCAGAACTGTTTTGGTGTCAGAATCAAACCGTTTGCTATCAACATAGGTACCACGTAGAATCGCATTGCTTTTTTGCTTCATCGATTCTTTTACAGAGCGCCGCTGACCAAATGTGGGTGGCCCGTTATATCCTCGCGCGCTTGGCGGAGACTTACGGCATCGATATTGAATGGCGTTGTAAGCCCATTTTGGCGCCCTTCCAGCAACCGCTGGACTGGAACGGTTCCGGCATGCACGCCAATTTCTCCACGACGCACATGCGCGATGTTGGCGGCAAGGCATACTTCGAGAAATTGATGGCGGCCTTTAATCAATTCCGCGACGAGCACATCGCCGTCTACGGGCCGGAGAATCATCTCCGGTTGACGGGCCTGCATGAGACGCAATCCATCGATAAATTCTCCTACGGGCTGGCCGATCGCGGCGCTTCGGTCCGCATCCCGCACAGCTTCGTTAATAATGGCTACAAGGGTTACCTCGAGGATCGTCGGCCAAATTCTGCCGCTGATCCTTATTTGGTCGCCGGTCGGATTCTTAAAACAATCCAAACGGTCCCGACGAAGTGAGTTTCCTATAACAGCTCATTTTGAGCTGCTGACCGCGGTCACCGGCTCTTGCTGAGTCGGGTGCGGTCTCCGAACACCGAGGATTTATCTCCTCGGTGTTTTGTTTTTTTAGGATTCGGCGGATCGCCGCTATGACTTCTGCCGCCGTCGCCGTTTCATGAACGGGAGATGCAGTTGTGCGGTGATCGTGTCTTTACCGTCTTGTACGGTAAATCTCGCGCCTTTCGCCGTTTTCTTTGCTCCAATTACCTTCAGAAGCTTATCCTGAACGTAAGGCAGCCGGAAATGAATCGTGCACGTGTAACGATTATCAGGAGCAGAAATCACAGTGGCCTTGCTCACGATACCTTCAAGGAACTCTTTCTTCGCCTTGGCCTTCATCGTCTTGAGCTCAGTAATCCGAGTGCCAAAATCGATCATCCAGTTGGTCCAGCGCTTTAATTTATCCGCATTCTTGAGTCGAGAGAGTAGGTCGAGTCGCCGCGCCTCGGGTCCAGCCGGCCATGCAAACTTTAAGCGAGAAGTGGCGGGGGGAGGGCGAAAAATGGCCCGCGCTTGTCCAGGGGAAGCGCTCGCGATTGGGGCTCAACACGGGCCCGGCCGTGATCGGTAATATGGGCAGTCGCACGCGTTTCAGTTATACCATGATGGGTGATAATGTGAACCTGGCGGCCCGCATGGAGTCGGGGGCCAAAGCCCTCGGCGTTTATACGATGGTCACGGATGCCACCAAGCTGGCCTGTGAGAAATACGGCGGTGAACGCATTGTCTTTCGCCTCCTCGACAAAATCATCGTCAAAGGCCGCGGCCAACCGGTGGCGGTTTTCGAAATTGTGGGTCTGCGCGAAAATGTGCCGCCCGCGACGTTGCAATGTCTCGCCCTTTACGCGCAGGCACTGGAACTTTATTTTCGCGAAGATTGGGATGGGGCGGCGCAGATTTTCGAGCAGAGTTTAGTTTTAGAGCCCAACCAAGTGAGCCCGGAGCGCGGGATCGAAAATAATCCCTCCAGTATTTTTATCCAACGCTGTCGGCGCCTGAAATTTATGCGGCAGCACTCGACTGATTCCCAGCGGGATGGGGTATTTGAGCTGAAGGATAAATAATCTCAGAGTGGCTTGCGCGCTACCCTTAGCCTCCGGCCAGCCCACGTAAAGCTCGGGCGCATCGCTGAACCTCGGGGCATAAAAAAACCGCGCGATCAAGCGCGGTTTGATTTTCGGGTTAAAGGAAAGGAGCTGCGGAGCTCGATCTTTATTTAAGGGCCGCCACGTAGTTGGCCTCGGCGGCATCCCAGTCGATCACATTCCAGAAGGCGGCAATGTAATCAGGCCGGCGGTTTTGGTAATTCAGATAGTACGCGTGTTCCCAGACATCAAGCGCGATGACTGGTTTCCCCTCAATCCCCGCGACGGCCTTACCCATGAGCGGGCTGTCTTGATTGGCGGTTGAGCCGACGGCTAATTTGCCGCCATTAACCACGAGCCAAGCCCAACCAGAGCCGAAGCGGGTGGCCCCAGCTTTGGCGAAATCTTCTTTAAATTTTGCGAAACCACCGAGTTCCGCGTCGATCGCCGCAGCGAGCTTACCTTTTGGCAGACCGCCTTTGCCGGGCCCGAGGATGGTCCAGAAAAAGGCGTGATTGCTGTGTCCGCCAGCGTTGTTGCGCACCCCGCCCCGAATGGCTTCCGGCACTCGCGCGAGATCGGCAATCAGCCGATTGACGTCGAGCTCGGCCAACGCGGGGTGGTCTTTGAGGAGATTCGTGGCGTTAGTGATATACGCTTGGTGATGCTTGCCGTGGTGAATTTCCATGGTCTTAGCATCAATGTGCGGAACCAAAGCATCGTGGGCGTAAGCGAGAGGAGGAAGGGAATAAGCCATTGTCGTGGTGGTTTGGATTTATTTTTCGGAGCAATTAATGTGCATGGGGGCAGGGCAACGTCAACTGTCCCTCGTGTCATGAGGCGACTCGCCCAGCATCACCGGCCGGCGCTTAATCTTCTTTTCGTTTGAGCTGAAAGTAGGCGCGTAGCAAATCGAGGCAGGGTTTTTCTAGGAGGCCGCGGCTAATTTCTAGATGATGATTGGATTGCGGCAGAGTATTCAGGTCCATCGCGCCGCCCAAGCAACCCATCTTGGCGTCGGGCACGGCGTAGACGACTCGTTTGAGCCGGGCCATCAAGGTGGCGCCGGAGCACATGGGGCAGGGTTCTTTGGTGACGTAGAGGGTGGCGCCCGTGAGGCGCCAATTATCAACGGCTTTGGCGGCTTGGCCCAGGGCGAGGATTTCAGCGTGGGCGGTGGGGTCGCGCGTGCTGTCGCGCTGATTGTGCGCGGCCGCGATGATTTTTCCGTCCAATTCAATGATCGCGCCGATCGGTACTTCGTCTTCCTGCCAAGCGGCGATGGCCTCGTTATAAGCGAGCCACATATAAAATTCGTCATCTCGCCGGAGTTGCGAGGGGTGCACTTTGGCGAAGGGGCAAGGGAGTGAGGGGCGGGGGGAATCCATGGCAACTACGGAAAGCCTTGACTACGGAGGGATTTCCCCAGTTACAAGGGGCTTTTATTAGCAATTCCTGTATGACCCAAACTAGCAAATCCCTCTCCCCTAATTATGTCTGACGGCAAAGTGATTGAAGTGGAGGGCAAGATTATGACGGTCCTTCCCGGCACCATGTTTCGTGTGCAACTCGACAACGGTCATATGGTTTTGGCGCATATCTCAGGTAAATTGCGCAAACACTTCATCAAGATCGCCGCCGGCGACAAAGTGAAGATGGAGATGAGTCCCTACGACCTCGATAAGGCGCGGATCACCTACCGCATTCGCGAGACTAATTTGCCCCCGCCGGGCCCGCGGCGTCCGCGCCGCTATTGATCCGTTCCCTCTGGGGTGTCTTGTGCAGACGCGCCGCGGTCATCAATCAAAGGTTAAGGCGACCCCGATGCCGCCTGCGCCCGCGGCTTTTGCGGACGAGATTGACCGCTACTTGAGCTACGTTGAGCTCGAGCGCGGGCTAGCGCGGAACACCGCTAAATCGTACGAAAACGATCTGCGGCAAGCGGCCCATTTTTTGCAACGCCACGGGGCGAGCAATTGGGTGCAGGTTAACGCGGCCCAGCTCACCGCTTGGTTGCACGGGCTCAGCGATCAGCAGCTTTCGAGCGCTAGTCAGGCTCGCAAACTGAGCGCGGTCCGGATGCTTTTTCGTCATTTGGTGCGCGAGCAAATTCGGGGTGATGATCCGACCGCCTTGCTTGCTGCGCCAAAATTGCGGCGCAAGTTGCCGCATACGCTGTCGCCCGCCGCCATGGGGAAATTGCTGGCGGCTACCGCCGGCGGTGATGCCTACACGCTGAGGGATCGCGCGCTGTTGGAGTTATTATATTCCAGTGGGTTGCGGGCGACGGAAATTTGCCAGCTCGCCTTGCAACAAGTCGACTTAGTCCATGGTTTTGTGCGGGTTTTTGGCAAAGGCTCTAAGGAACGCGTCGTGCCGTTAGGCGCACAAGCCAGTGCGGCGATTGCGGCGTATCTCACCGCGGGACGCCCGCACCTGGTCAGGCCGCGGACTGGGAGTGATCTCTTTATTAGCGAACGGGGTCAGGCGATTTCTCGCAAGACCCTCTGGGTGATCGTAAAGAAATATGCCCAACGCGCCGGCCTGCCGGCGACGGTGAAGCCGCATTTACTGCGCCATTCCTTTGCCACTCACTTGCTCGGCGGGGGCGCTGATTTGCGGGCGATTCAGGAGATGCTGGGTCACGCCAGTATCGGGACCACGCAGATTTATACGGCAGTTGAAAATTCGCAGCTGCTTGATCAACATGCCCGTCATCACCCCCGCAATCGGGTTAAAAAATGAGCCTGCAAGCCGGTATTTTAATTTCCTTCGTCCTGCTTATGTTCGGTGGGACGATATATTATTTGAATGAGGAGTATCCCGAAAAGGCTACGTTAGCCCAGTTTGGTTTAGGCATTACGGTGCTCGGTTTACTCGTGCTGGGCGGGAGTATTATTTTCCTGCGGCATTGGACGCCCTAACCCCGCCCGACGGCGGACTTATCCCGCAAAATGGCGCGCCACTTTGGCCACCGCGGTCGCCGTCTGCGTGATAATTTCGTCGGTCATGGCCGGGTTGATCGCGAGGGAGAAACCATCGGCGAGCATGGCTTCGGCCACGGGACAGGAGACGGTGCGGTAATCCATGGTTGTGCGACCGGACTCCCGCAGCGGCCAGGATCCCGCGAAGAAACTATGATTTTGGAAAAGGGGATAGCGGTAAACTGGTTTAGGGATATAGCCGGCTTGGACTTGAACGCCTTCGGCTTTGAGGGCGGTGACGAATTCATCGCGCGAGCAACGCACGCGGGCGAGTTCCAGCCGCATCAGGCAGAACCAAAAGCTATGGGTATCCTGGGCGTCGATCTGCGGGAAAAGCACGGCGGGTGGCGCGAGCTCGCGGAGGTGACTGAGCAGGCGAGTGCCGAGGGCGACATGGTGGGCGATGATTCCAGGTAATTTTACCAACTGGGCTCCCGCGACGGCCCCTTGCGGTTCGCTCATGCGGTAGTTGGGGGACAGGGCCTCGGGGTTGC
>SXZN01000152.1 GCA_005787865.1 Opitutaceae bacterium
AGCCGGAGTGGTGGATTTTCTGCGGCCACGGCGTGGATGATGGCGTCCGCCGCCCTCGCCGGATCGCCGGGTTGACGGCCGTTCAGGGTTTCAATCAAACGCCGAAACTTGCCGCTCGATAAATCGTAGTCGGAAATACTGCCCGGGGCGCGCTCGAGTGACCGGGCGACGAAATTCGTGCGGAAGGGGCCGGGTTGGACGATCGTCACTTTCAAACCTAACGGGCGGACTTCCGCCGCGAGTGATTCGGACAGACCTTCCAGCGCCCATTTGGTCGCGCCGTAAACCGAAAAGCCGGGATAATTTTCGATGGCGGCCGCCGCACTGATATTGACGAAATGCCCGCGCCGCTGCGCCCGCATGATGGGCAGCGCGGCCCGGATTACCCGTAAGGCCCCGAAAAAATTTGTCTCAAAGTTCCGGGCGATTTGCGCCTCGTCATATTCCTCCAGCGCCCCGATCAGGCCATAGCCCGCGTTGTTCACCACCACATCTAACCGGCCGAATAGCGCCGCGGCCTGCGCGACCACGGGCGCCGCTTGGGCGGCGTCAGCGACGTCGAGCGCCAGCGCGCGGGATCGGCTGGGATCAGCGGCGACCAGATCGGTCAGCGTGGCCGGATCGCGGGCCGTGGCAATGAGCCGATGCCCATGAGCCAGCACGCGCTCAGCGAGCGCGCGGCCGAGACCGCTGGAGCAACCCGTAATTAGCCAAACCGGAGTGTTATTAATGTCATTCATAAAGCCGTAGAAGCGAGGGGTGTGAGGGGGAAAATGGCAACGTCGACCGGCCACGCGGCCAGCACGGAGGCGGGTTCATCCACCAAGTTAAAACCAGCGAGCCGAGCGGGCTCGACCGACCAGCGCGCTCCCCGCGGCACGTAGCAGCGATAGGGATCGTGGTGCACGCGCCCCTGATAAAGCCGGCCCGCTGGGTCGGCCGCAAAAAGCAGATAGCGCTCCAACAAGAAAAACTCAAGCGAGCCGGGTATCGCCGGCGCCGCTTCGGCCCCCGGCGTCCACGCATAGTTACTCGGTTGGGCGCCCGCCACCTGGCGCTGGCACTCGAACTGAATCCAGCCGTCGTGCGCTGCTCTCGCCATGCGCGCCGACTGATACGGCAGATGGAAAAAGCGCCGCGCGATCGCCACCGCGAGAGGCTGATTACAATCGAGTGAGTAGAACCACACGCCCGGCTGCCCCTGCTCATCATAGACGTAGGTGCGCACGTTGAGCTCGTGAAACCAAGATAACCAAGGCAGCGGAGGCAGCCACGCCGGGCGAACGCGCTCCATCGAGAATGGCACGATGCCGATATACGCCGCCCCAGCAAAAGTGTCGACGTTAAGCCCCGGGGGCAGCGTCGCTTGGATCAACGACGGATCGACGGTCCAGTGTGCGAACAGTAAGTGATTCCAACGCTGCCGACCGATCACCGCACCAGCCGGCCGCCGGCGCAGGTTGCCGCGCTGCTCCAGCATCGGCGGAGTAGGAGCGAAGGCCGGTAAGATCGAGGGGGAATGATCCAGATTCATACCGGAAGATTATCGCTTACCCTTTTACGTTTTTCCCCGTTTCGGAATTCGCCCGCGTTGCTAGCGAGGTTTTCAGGATCAGCACGCCGGGGAGATTGGTTCGGGACCATGCGAGGAGGGCGCAGCGCGTGAGGGGCTAGGGAGTCGGGCTAAACGCCGCGACGGTGGGCGCGGAGATGGGCTCGGCCTCCATGCGGCCGCTCGCATCCTGCCGAACGTGCACGGTGCTCATGCGACCCAGCGCCACCTGAGTCCGTTTACCGGCCCGATCTTTGTGGAAGCTGAATTCGTAGGTGAGGCTGGTGGTCCCGAGTTCGATCAGAGTGCCCGTGATGCGCACCAGATCACCGCAGCGCAGGGGCCGTTGGAAACTGCAGGAGGCCTCACGGCGCGGCCAGCCGAAGCGGATGCCGGCGGGATTGGTGCTCATCATCGGTAGGCCGAGGGAGCGAAACCACTCATGCTCGCAGACCTCCATCCAACGGTAGAAATTCGAGAAATGCATGATCCCGGCGGCATCAGTTTCGTGAAATTCAACCCGACGAGTAATAGCGAAGGTTTGGCTGGGCATAGGACAGCATGAAGCAAAGCGAGAACTTGTCAAAGTGCGCGCCGGTCGCGCAGCAGATCGCTGCTAGTTTTCTCCTACCATCGCGGCCTACCGGGGTTCGAACGCTGATCCCTTGTTCAGCGCGGCCTTGAGGGGGAGGACTGATCGGCGGCTCAGAAGCCGGTATGAATTGCGGCGGAATATTGAACGGCATCCTTGCCATCACTGCGCATCTCGGTGCCGAGGCCCGCGGTCCAAGCCCAAAGTTTGCCGGCTCTGCCCGTCACGTGAAAACCGACCTTGAAGCTGTCGCCGTTACCGTCGTCGACCTGCACGCCGGTCCAGCCGGAGAGATTGTCGGCGAGCCGACCGGAAAGCGTACGCCGGGCCTGGTTGAGGTCGCCCGAATAGACGCCGGTGAGGCCGAAAGTCAGCGGTAGGTCGCCGGCGTGGAATACGTAATCCGCCGTCGCCCCGATCTGGCCTGCGAGGCTCCGCATGTCTTGGTCCCCATACGAGAAATTCAGACCCGTGACGCCGGACTCGGTGTAGCTGCCCAGTGAGCCGCGCGTATACCGTACCCCAACAAACGGCGTGACGTGCAACGCGCTGCTGCTGAAGTCATGCCCCACCCGCACCGAGGCCCCGTAGCGGTGGCCGGAGGCTTTGCCGGTTGCGCGGAAGGTCGCCAGCGAAGTGGGCCGAGAGATATCGCGGACATTCTGGCCGCCGTAGGTGGCCGTGGCCTCAAAGAAAGTCGCGCCCGATTTCCACTGGGCGTAACCGGTGCTGGACTCGCCTGAGATTTTGAAGGAACCAAGACCATAGTTCGTCTTCACCTTCGCATTAACGGTCTCTACACTGAAGGCCAGCCCAACGGTGAAATTGGATTGGATCTTGCAATCAAATCCAGCGGTCAGGGCCCGGGTGTTCGCATCGTAGCTCGGCTGATAGCTATCGAAGTGGCGTCCCCCGTCCTGATAGGTGTAGGAAACAAAACCATCGGCCCCGTGGCGATTGGTGCCGCTCCTAATCTGATTGAGCCGGGCGTCGACGGTGTCGGCGGTCAGATCAGCGAGGGCAACAAGGGCGGCGCCTTGGGTGCCGGCGGTGCCAAGCACGAACTCGGGATTCAGGATTTCCTGCAACGCGCCCGTGAGAATGGCATGAGTGCGCGTGGTCGGATGAATGCCATCAAAAAAGACATACCCGTCCGCTGGGCCCGGGGTGCCGCCGGCGGCGAGAATGTCGACCATGCTCTGGTTCGTGACCGTGAAGCCGAAGGACGCCGGATTCTTCACAATGAGGTTTAGGAACGATTGCAGATCCACGAGCGTGACATCGGTGCCCGCCGGCAGACCGGCCGCGGTGAGATTGGCGCGGATGGAAGCGTTATACGTGAGTGAGCCGGCATCCGCGAGCGAGGCGGCCGGCGCGCCCGATCCGGTGGTAAAGCGCGGGGTCTGTGCGATGTTGGGCAGATTGATGACCAGAAATTTTCGAGCGCCGGCCGCGGCCAAGGTCTTCACCGCGCTAGTGACGGAAACCGAAGCCGCTTGAGCGGCGGCATTGACCGAACTAAAGTTCTGCGTCGCCGGATTGCCGATCGTGTTGAGAATATCGTTGGCGCCAGCCAGCAGGACAAAGAGATCAGTGGCCGCCGCCGTGATTCCCCGCGCCTGGAACATGCCCAGCTGCACCGGAATCGAGGCCGGGACGGGCGTCGCGCCGACGGCGGTGGCACCGGCAAAGGCGAAGTTAAGGTTTGTGCGCACCGAGGCGGCGGCGGTCACGGCATTCTGCAGGCCGGGCACCAGCAGCTCGGTGTAAACCGGTCCATTGGAGTAGCGCCCCTTGAAATACGGCGCCGGCGGCTGGCCGGCTAGGGCGAATAGGTTGCCGGTATCCGACAGGCTATCGCCGAAAAAAAAGGTGCTGGTGAAAGTACGGGGCCCCGGCTGGGTCTGGCCAAAAGAAGTCAGTATGCCGGTCAAGGCCAACGTGAGGAATAGTTTTAAAATAAATCTATTTATAATCATATGCGGTAGAACGTAGTTTTTTTAATCCGAAAGTCCAATCCGATTCGATAGAAGCGGCCGAAGGAATCTGGCGGCGGACGCTATTGGCTAGAGCGGAATTTGCCATCTTATGTCCGCATCGTCGGGACAGCTGACCCTAGCTGCCCGCTGCCTCCTTTTTTTACTTTTGCCCAGCAGCTGCGCTACGATTTGCGCTTTTGTACTCCCCCTTTAGGTTCCTGTTTAATCTCACCCATGCCCAAGCCCGAAAAAAACGATATCGAACGCCTCAGCCGGGGAGAATCGACCCGCGGTAAGATCGGCCATCGCGGAGTCGGCCATCGGCTTACGCAAAAAGAACGCATTCTTTTCGATGCCGCCAAGCGCCAGGGATTTCTAAAAATACCCGTCAAAGGTATTCGCGATAACGTCATTAATATTTATCGCCTGTGGTGCCAAGCCACAGACCGCCCCTTCGTCACCAAGTAGCCCGACGGCTAGATAGGTTTAAGAGCAGAGGGCAGAGGCGGAAGGCTAGAGGCGGAATAGGTTTAAGTTCTAAGTTTTAAGCTCGGAATCTTCGCGTCCTTCGCGGTTAAAAATTCTTGGTTCGATCCGTATCCCCGTTTCTCGAGTTTCTACTTTCCCCAGTTTCATCTTTTCCGCCTCCCTTTCGCGTCACTTCGCGTTTTTCGCGGGCCAAAATGTATTGGTGCGGCCCCAACCAATTTAACCACGGATTTCACGGATCCAATCTGGATTAAAGACAGAAGCCCACTGCCTCAGATCCATCCTGATCCCATCCTGTCCCCATCCGTGGTAAAAAACGCCTTGTTCGATTCAGATCTTTGTTTCCCGATTTTCCACTTTCCCAAGTTTCATCTTTTCCGCCCCTGCGTTGGTCGATTAGATCGAATCTTAAACTAGCGCCACGCCGCCGCCGCGCATGGCGTCATTGGCTAGACGCTTTCGGAAGCTGGTACTTCGAGAATAATGCCCGCACTAGCTTCATTGATTCGGCTTTCTGCGCGTCGGTCATTTGTGATTCTACGAGGGCTAGCGTTTCCTTCGCGCCCTCAGCCTCTCGCGCATAAGCACTGTATAGCCAAAAATGCGCCTGCACTAAATCCTTGGTGACGCCTTCGCCGAGAGCGTACATCCCGCCGAGACTGTATTGCGCATCGGCGTGGCCATGTAAGGCCGCCAATGTAATAAAACCCACGGCTTTATTGAGGTCCTGCGGCACCCCTTCGCCACGTTTATACATAATGCCCAGCGTGTATTGTGCCGGGCGATACTCTTGCTCTGCCGCCATGAGGAACCACTTCGCCGCTTCAACAAAGTCATGGGGAACATCGTCGCCTCTCGCGTACATCACGCCGAGATTGTATTGAGCATTGGCCTGGCCAGCCTCTGCTTCCTTTTTTATTTCCGCAAAGCCTGGGGCTTGCGCCAACCCCGCCGCCGCGAGCAGGGCGAAGACGAGTAGAGTGCCAAAGGTGCGGTTCATTACTCTGATTATTCCCCCCCGCGCAGGAAGGTCAACGCTGAGGCTGTTGGACCGAGGCGCGCGTGGCGCGCGCCGGTTTAAGGTTTAAGTTCTAAGTTTTAAGTCCGGATTTTCTTTCGCGTCGTTTCGCCTTTAGCCTACGAGCGGGCGCCGAGTCACGCGGCGTTTTCTGGTACATCAAGATGACCGACTTTGACGAGAATGGTAGCACCCTCGGGGCCGGTGAACGGGCGATGGTTGCTCAGGTGCGGGCTACGGATCCAAGTGCCCGGCGGGTAACTGCCATGTTCATCGCGGAAGACGCCCTCGAGGACCAAGATCTCTTCGCCGCCGACATGGGTATGCGGATTGAAATGCGTCGCAGGGGCCCAGCGGACCAAGGCCGTGTGTTTCGTGAGGCCTTGGTGCAACGAGGTAACCGTGAGACCGGGCACCATGCCTTGTCGCCAAGCTAATTCTTCGCCGCGGAGGGCGAAGGAATTTTTTTCCGGTTCCGTGGGCACTCGTTCGTTCATATAAAGCACGCACCCATCCGTGGTCTGGAACGAGGTCGAGGCACCCGGCTTTAGTCGTACATAAGACAGCGCGCCTAAGTCTGCCCCATTCACTCGCAGCTGGCCTCGGACGACGAGCAGTTCGAGCAGTTGCGCGCCGTCATGCGACCACGTAGCACCCGCCGCCTTGGCCGTGAGGGTGATGCGGGCTGGCGCCGGCGGACCGCGTTCTTCCAACGGCATTTCGGCGACGGCGCCGTTATAGGTTTCGGCGGCAGCGATGACGATGCGCAAAGCGTGGTCGGAGTGGAGAGTCATAGGGTGGTCAGAAACAGAACAGGGTTGCTTGGCTTGAAGCCAGCTTGAAGGCAACATGCCGTGGCGCGCCGCCAGCGCGGCGCGCCAGTTTAAGTTTAGAGTTTGAGTTGAAGATCGAACCGAGCTGCTGATTTCGAACCGGCCACAAAAAGCACAGAAGGCGCAGGGCTTAGGTTTAAGTTTTAAGTTCAGATCGATCAAGGCAGAGGAGGAAAAGAGGAAAATTGGGAAAGAAGAAATTGAAAAACTAAGACCCGGATTAAATCTTAAAACTTACACCTTAAAACTTAAACCTCAGCCAGCACCCCGAAATACGCGAAGTGACGCGAAAGGGGGCGGAAAAGATGAAACTTTGGAAAGTAGAAAATCGAGAAACTGAGACTCGGATCGGCCCTCTGACCTTTCGCCTCTGTTTCGCCAAGGGCGAGAACTGAGGACGAACACTGGGTTGATAGTAATCAACAACGGTGCTGCCTCAGCAAGCACCGCGAAGGGCGCGAAGTGACGCGAACGCAAAAATCCGGGCTTAAACCTTAAAACTATCTAGCCACTAACCTCTCACCACTGACCTTTCAGCTCTCGCCTCTCACCTTTCAGCACTGGCCGACTGCACGCAGCGGAAGCCGACGTGATTGCTCGATGAGCGAATCTCGCCCTTACCGCGTGTGCCGAGGATGTAGCGTGTGCAATACTGGTCGGTGCAGAGAAAGGACCCGCCGCGCTGGACGCGCTTGAGGGCACCCGGTTCGTCAGGATCGTACGAGGAAGTCGGACCACGGGGGTTACTGACAACCCCACCGGCGGCGGCGGCCTGGGCGTAGGCATCCGGGCGATACCAATCGCTGCACCACTCCCAGACATTTCCGGCCACGTCGTAGAGGCCGTAGGGATTGGCGGGATATTGGCCGACCGGGGCGATCCCCTTGAAGCCGTCCTCCCCGGTGTCGCCGGCGGTGACGGGAAATTGCCCCTGATATATATTAGCCTGGAATTTTTCGCCGGGCTTGAGTTCTTCGCCCCAAGCAAAAATTTGGCCGGCGGAACCGCCGCGGGCGGCGAATTCCCACTCGGCTTCGGTGGGCAGCCGCTTGCCGGCCCATTGCGCGTAGGCGGCGGCGTCTTCATAGGCGATGTGGACGACGGGGATTTTTCCCGCATTTTTCACGTCGCTACCCGGGCCGGCCGGATGTTGCCAATCCACTCCTGCCACGTAACTCCACCAACGAGCTTGAGTCAGCGGCACCGGCCCGGGCTGGGGCGTGAAAAGAATGGATCCGGCGACTAATACTTCGGGCGGCGCGCCGGGAAACTCCGCCTCGGTCGGCTTCTGCTCGGCGACGGTGACATAACCGGTGGCCGCGACGAATTTTGCAAACTGCTCATTGGTGACCTCCGTGGCGTCCATCCAAAAGGGATCTACGCGTACTCGGTGGATGGGTTGCGCATCCTTGGTGGCACCGGGCAAACTGCACATGTCCTCGGCTTCGATGTTCGCCCCCATGGAAAACTCACCGCCCGGAATCCACACCATGCCAGCCGGCCCAGCCGCCGGAGCCGGAGTGGTATCGGCCACCGTCGGCGCAAACCCGGAATCCGCGGCCGCGACCTCAGCCAGCATGAATGCGGCCAGGATGAAAGCGGCGGACCCACGAGGACAAAATTTCAGGATTAGAGTGCGTGGAAACATAAATTCGAACGATTGATCCCCTGACCCTGCACCCGCCGCGGCGAATTTCAACCTCGTTGACTGCGGGCAGTAGGGAGGAAGACGCCGGGCTTAGGCTTAAGTTTTAAGGGGTAAGTTTTAAGTTCAGATCGACCAAGGCAGAGGAGGAAAAGAGGAAAATCGGGAAACGGTGGGCGGATTGTCGTCTCTTTGCTCAGACCTCTGACCCTAAATCTAAGCCCTGCGGCCGTCTTAACTTTTCCCTTGCCATCGGTTCTCCTTTTGCCCCGTTTTTGCTTTATGACAAAGATCTTTCTACCTGCCTTGCTTGCCTGCTTTCTGTCCGTCAACGCGCTCGCGGATGAAGGCATGTGGCTCTTCAACCAGCCGCCGCGCCAACTGCTCAAGGATCGGCATCAGTTCGAGCTGACTGAGGCGTGGCTGGAGCACCTGCAGAAGTCGTCCGTGCGCTTCAATTCCGGCGGCTCCGGTAGCTTTGTGAGTGCGGATGGTCTGCTCATCTCGAATCATCACGTCGGCGCGGACGCACTGCAAAAGATCAGCACCGAGGAAAAAAATTATCTGCGCGACGGCTTTTCCGCGAAGTCACTGG
>SXZN01000023.1 GCA_005787865.1 Opitutaceae bacterium
ATAAAAATTCCCAACCCGAGCAGGCTAACGCCAGCGATGACAGCATCCAGCAGGCGCATGCCCAATTGTTGCAGACCAAGCCGGAAAAGACGGACGGCTATTCTTTCCTGCCCCTCGGCATTCTCGGTCTGATGTGTACCGCTGTTTTCTTTGGGTCGATTTATCTCGCCCATAATTCGGTGCGCTTTGATCCCCTCGTTTATAGCGAGGCGGCCAAGCGCGAGAAACCCGGCGCCGTCGCTAATGTCGCGCTCACGCGGGCCCAGCTGGGGAAGCGGGTTTATTCTAATGTGTGCATCGCGTGCCACCAAGCCAACGGCCTCGGTGTCCCGAGTATCTATCCGCCGCTGGCTGGTTCCGAATGGGTCATCGGCAGTGAAGAGCGGATCATTCGCATCGTGCTCCACGGCCTCAACGGGCCGATTGAAGTCAAGGGTTTGACCTATGCCAACGTGATGGCGCCGCTCGGTGAGGTGCTGAAGGATGAGCAGATCGCCAATGTCATTTCTTATGTTCGCGCCGAGTGGGGTAACGCCGCCGGTGAAGTTCAGCCGGAGTTGGTCGCCAAAGTTCGCGCGGCTACGGCGGCACGGAAGACCTACTGGACCGCTGCGGAATTGCAGCAAGTCGGGCCGTAAGCAAAGGACGACGGTTCGGCTAGAGCCTTGGTCGAACGGCATTGCCTCCTCGACGAGGTCAGGTGAAGTTATGCCGCATGCCAGCTATTTTTAAAATGACGCGCCAGGTCGAGTTCGCGAAGACCGATATGGCGGGGATTGTGCACTTCGTTAATTTTTTCCGCTGGATGGAGAGCTGTGAGACCGCTTTTTATCGGTCGCTGGAATTGCCGCTGATTTCTTTTGTGCCGGGGCAGGTGGTGGGCTGGCCGCGCGTCAATGTGAGTTGCACCTATCGCGCCCCGTTGCGCTTTAATGATACGGTGGAGGTAACGCTTTTTGTGAAAAAATTAGGGACGCGTTCGGTGACCTATCTTTTCCAATTTCATCAGGCGGCGGTGCTCGTGGCGGCCGGCGAGGTCACCGCGGTGTGCGTGGGCGCGGGCGAAAAAGGTGGCATGATGGCTCAGCCCATCCCGGCGGCGGTGCGGGCCAAATTGCAGGTCGCGCCGCCCTCAGCGTGGGGCGGCTGAGATTTTAAATTCTGCGCTCGCCCCATTTTTCCGCTGGCCGATTCAACCGGCGGGGTTGATCGTCGCGCGGTCATTATTTAATCCTCTTTGTTTATGGCCCCTCGCACCTGTACCTTTCATTACACGCTCAAAGATAGCCGCGGTCAGTTGATTGATACTTCGCGGGGTGGGGCGCCGATGCCATTTACTGAGGGCACCGGACAAATCATTGAAGGCTTGGAGGAGCCGTTATTGCAGATGGCGGTCGGTGAAAAGCGCGCGGTGATCGTGGCCCCCGAGCGAGCTTATGGGCAGCCGGATCCCACCTTGGTGCAACGCATACCCCGCGCCCAACTCCCCGTCGGTAAGCTAAAAGTGGGTGATCTATTTCAAACCGGACCCGATCGGCATGCCCCCGTGGTCACGGTGCGGGCGCTCGAAGGGGCCGAGGTGCTGCTCGATGCCAATCATCCGCTGGCGGGGGAGGAATTGCATTTTGAGGTGGAGCTGATCACGGCGCGCCCGGCCACACCAGAGGAGTTGCCAGCAGCGACCAATTTAATCTAACGTAGAAAATCTATGAAAGTACTCGGCATTGATATCGGTGGTTCGGCTTTTAAAGGCGCCCCCGTAGACACCAAAACTGGCCGCTTGCTCGCGGAGCGGCATCGCGTGGAAGTCGACGCCCCTTGCCCCACCGCGCAAGGCCTCGCCGCCGTGCGTGCGATCGTCCAGCATTTTAACTGGAAGGGGCCCGTCGGCATTGGTTTCCCCGGGATTATCAAGGGCGATCACATCCGGGCGGTGGGCAACCTCGGCTTAAATTGGGCGCACCTCAATGGCGCCGCCCTGTTTGGTCGCGCGACGGGTGGCAAGGTGAGATTGTTCAACGATGCCGACGCCGCTGGATTGGCTGAAATGAAATTCGGAGCCGGCCGCGGTCAAAAAGGGACGGTCTTGATGTTGACCTTCGGCACCGGCATTGGCTCAGCCTTATTTTATCAGGGGCAGTTATTCCCGAACGTAGAATTAGGTTGGATTCCCTGGCGGGGCAAACCGATCGAACGCTTCGCTTCGGCCGCGGTCCGCAAGCGTCGTGACCTGAGCTGGGCGGAATGGTCCAAGCGCGTTAATTTAAGCTTGGGGGCCATGGAACGCCTCTTGTCGCCAGAATTAATTATCGTTGGCGGCGGGGTGAGTAAAAAATCCGATAAATGGTTTAAGTATCTCAAGGTGCGCGCTCGGCTCGTCCCAGCAAAAATGCTCAATGATGCAGGCATCGTCGGCGCCGCGCTCGCTTGGGAACAGCCCCGGTAGTCGGCCTTGGTCGGTGGCGCTCACTCGGGCTCGGCAGTCTGCGCTAGACCACCTATCCGGCTCCGGCGTCCGTTCATCAAAACAGGCTGCAACTTTACCTCGTAATCGGGTGTTTTCATGCGAGCGAGCATCTTTCTGACCGCTCGCGACACTCTGGCCGTATCCCTCTTTAATTAATTTATAATATGTCTGCACCGCTTCCCTCCACTCCGGCAAATTCCGCCGGTCCTCAAAAAAAGAAATCGCAGCGCACGCTGTTCATTATTCTAGGGAGCGTGACCGTGCTGATCGTCATTGCGGCGGTCGTGGCGGCCAAACGGCGTGGAGAAAAAGCCACTCCCGTGACGGTTGAAAAAGCTGTCGTCCGGACGATCACTCATCTCGTCACGGCAACGGGAAAAGTACAGCCCGAGATCGAGGTGAAAATCTCGCCCGAAGTGGCCGGTGAATTGATTGAGATTCCCGTGATTGAGGGCCAGAGCGTCAAGAAGGGCGACCTGTTGGTGCGGATTAAACCAGATTTTTACCAAGCGGCGCTGGAGCAACAAGAGGCCTCCCTCGCCTCGGCGAAGGCGACCAGTGTGCTGAGTCGGGCGCGGCTGACCAAAGCTCAGCATGATTTTAAGCAAGCCGAAGAACTCTACGGCAAGCAGCTCGTATCGAATGCGGATTTTGTTGCCGCGACCGCCAATCTGGAGGTGGCCAAAGCGGATTTTGACTCTTCGTTGGCGCAGATTCGCCGCACGGAGGGCTCGGTCAGTCAATCGCGTGATTCGTTGGCTAAAACCACGATTTACTCACCCGTCGCGGGCAGCATTAGTTCGCTGAGCAGCGAAGTGGGCGAGCGCGTGGTAGGCACCGGCTCCTTTGCCGGTACGGAAATTATGCGCCTCGCTAATCTCGATAATATGGAGGTGCGCGTGAAGGTGAATGAAAACGACATCATCAACGTCAAGCTAGGCGATCATACCATCGTCACCGTCGATGCTTTCCCGGGGCGCAAATTCACGGGGGTGGTCAATGAAATCAGCAGTTCCGCTATCACGATTGGCGCGCAATCCGCTGCGACTTCAGCCTCGGATGAAGTGACGAATTTTCTCGTTAAGATCAGCATCAAGGCGCCCGAAGCTAAATTGCGGCCGGGGATGAGTGCGACGGTGGATATCGAAACCCAGACCGTCGTTAATGTCGTATCGGTTCCTATCCAAAGCGTCACCGTGCGCGCGGTGGGCGGCAAAACCAGCGAAGAGCTGCAGCTCGCCAAGGCGAAAGAGGCGAAAGAGCGCTCGGGCAATGATCTGGAAGTCGCCAGTGAACGCGATGAAGCCCGCCGCAGTCGCGAACAGCTGGACCGGGTGGTGTTCATCAAGACGGGCGATACGGTCAAGCAACACAAAGTGGAGACGGGGATTGCCGATAATACTTCGATTGAAATTAAAAGCGGCGTGAAGGCCGGCGATGAAGTGGTGGCCGGCAGTTATGCTGCCATCAGCCGCAAATTAAAGGATGGCAGCAAGGTCATGATCGAGCCGCTCAAGAAAGAGGAAACCAAGTAAACCGGTCGGCGTTGGTCTGGGCTAGCCCGCTTAGCCGCCAACCACCCTCTGCTTAACACCATGAGTTCTTCGCTTAATTCTGCCCGAGATACGTTTGGTGGCCCAAGCGCTGGGACCGCGCCGCGCGGCTACCGTGAGCCGGGCCCCGTGGTCATCGAAATTGAGGATGTCACGAAACTTTACAAAATGGGGGAGGAAATCGTGCATGCGCTGCGGGGCGTCGCGCTCACTGTACGGCGCAACGAGTACCTCGCCATCATGGGGCCTTCGGGCAGCGGCAAATCCACCATGATGAATATGCTGGGCTGTCTCGATACACCGACGAGTGGCCGGTATCATTTCACGGAGAAAGATGTCTCGCTCATGAGTGACGATGAGCTGGCCGACATCCGTAATCGGGAAATCGGCTTTGTTTTCCAAACCTTCAACCTGTTGCCGCGTTCGAGTGCACTGCAGAATGTCGAGCTGCCGCTCATCTACGCGGGTCTTTCGCCGTCGGCGCGGCGCGACAAAGCGAGTCAAACTCTGCGGGCCGTCGGGCTGGAAGATCGGATGACGCATAAGCCAAACGAGCTGTCCGGCGGGCAGCGGCAGCGCGTGGCCATTGCGCGGGCGTTGGTCAATAATCCCTCGATTATTTTAGCCGACGAACCCACCGGCAATCTCGACTCCAAAACCGGTGAAGAAATCATGCAGTTGCTCGAGGAGCTCTACGCGCAAGGGCACACGATTATCGTCGTGACGCACGAAGAAGATATCGCCCGCCACGCGCGCCGCATCGTGCGCCTGCGCGATGGCTTGATCGAGAGCGACGTGCGGCAGTAAGCGCCCGCTGAATTTCTACCGCTGTGCAGCGTTTCTATAACGAATTTATCGAGTCCTGCCGGATTGCGCTCACGCAGATCCAGGCGAACAAGCTGCGTTCGGGCCTGACGGCCTTGGGCGTGATTATTGGGATCGTGGCTGTAACCTTGATGGGCACCGCGATTCGGGGGATCGATACGGGTTTTCAGAATAGCCTAGCCATGCTGGGCGAGGACGTGCTCTACGTGCAGAAGTGGCCTTGGGGGCGAGTCGAGGATTGGTGGAATTATAATAACCGACCCAATTTAGTGCCGGCGGATGCCGACAAATTAAATCGGATTATCGCGGCGACCCCGCGCAGTTTGCTAGAAATTGCGGTGCCCGTAGTCGGACGTGGGTCGCCGGTAAAATTTGAGGATAACAAAGTCAACAATGTGTTCACGATTGGGACGACCGCGGATTACGCGCGGATCAACAGCGTCGAATACCGGGAGGGTCGGCTTTTTAATGAGAGTGAAGCCGGGGTGGGTCGGGAGGTCTGTGTCTTGGGCTTTGATGTGGCGGAAGCACTTTTCCCCGGTCGCTCGCCCGCCGATCAAATGGTGCGCATTGGGGGACATCCCTTTCTCGTCGTCGGGGTCTTTGCCAAGCAGGGGGAATTCCTCGGCCTCTTTAGTTTTGATAATCAAGTCGTCCTGCCGCTCAGCGCTTTTCAGAAATATTTTAGCACGCGGCGCGGCGCCGAATTGCGGGTGAAGGCTAAAGATAAAAATCAACTGGCCGCCGCGAAAGAAGAGCTCACGGGGGCCATGCGGCGGGTGCGGGGGCAATTGCCGGGCGAACGCGATAATTTTAATATCAACGAGCAGCAGGCTTTTAAGGCCCAGCTTGAACCCGTGAAATCGGGCATCGCCATTGCGGGATTATTTATCACCGGCCTCGCGCTCTTCGTCGGCGCCATTGGGATTATGAATATTACTTTTGTGAGCGTGAAGGAGCGCACCAAAGAGATTGGCACGCGCAAAGCTTTGGGAGCTCGGCGGCGGAGCATTTTAATGCAATTTTTAATTGAGGCCGTCGCGATCTGCCTGATTGGCGGAGTGGTCGGGATGGTGGTTTCCTTTAGCTTATTTATGGTGGTGCAGCAGGTGGCCCCAAATTTTCCGGTGCAATTCTCCCCTGATCTCGTGGTCGTGAGTATGCTCGTATCGGTCATCACGGGAATCGTTTCAGGGTTTTTACCCGCCTACGGAGCCTCCCGGCTCGATCCGGTGGTGGCTTTGCGCTATGAATAAAATGTCTTCGATGGAAATCCTGCGCATGGCGCTCGGCTCGCTCGGGGTGAATAAGCTGCGCTCTTTTTTGACGATGTCGGGTATTACCATCGGAGTATTCTCCATTATCGGCGTGATGACGGCCGTCTCCGCGTTGCGGAGTTCGATCGAGACGGGCATCAGTTTCCTCGGGACGAATATATTTCAGTTCGGAAAATTTCCCGCCACGGGTGGCGGCGATGGCTCGCAGCGGCGGCGTTATCAATTGCGCCAGGACATCACGCTGGCGCAGGCGATGCGCTATCAACAACTCATGGGGGGGAATCCCGAGGTGATTTGCCTCAAGGCTTTCGACCAACAGGGCAATGGTCAGGCCGTCTATAATGGCCGCAAAACCACCCCCGGCTTGAGGTTCGGCGGCACCAACGAGCATTTCCTCGCGGCGAATCAATTTGCCATTGAGCAGGGCCGTAATTTTACCGCCGAGGATATTGAACTCGCTCGACCGGTTATTTTAATTGGGCAAGGAATTCTCAAGAAGCTTTTTATAGCGGAGAGTCCTTTAGGTAAAATTATTAAAATTAAAGACCGCACCTATACGGTGATCGGGACCTTCGCCGAAAAGGGCGCCCAGTTTGGCGATAGCCAAGACGACATCGGCGTCGTGCCGCTCACCCGCTTCTTGAATGATTTTGGCAGTGAGCGCGTCACCGTCAATATCGCCACCCAAGCGCCGAGTCAGCTCAGCTATAATGAAACCATCGAGCGAGCCATCACGGCGATGCGGGTGGTGCGGGGACTCAAGCCGGAGCAAGAAAATGATTTTGAGCTTTATTCCAACGATTCGCTCATCGCGACCTTCGCCAAAGTGGCGGACGCGATCGCCGCGGGTTCTTTCGTTATCAGTGGAATCGCGCTCCTCGCTGCGGGGGTTGGCATTATGAATATTATGTTGGTCAGTGTGACGGAGCGCACCAAGGAGATCGGGATTCGCAAATCGATCGGGGCGCGGAAGAAAAGTATTCTCATCCAATTTTTGCTCGAGGCGGTGGCCATTTCTTTAGCGGGTGGGGTGATGGGTATTTTCCTCGGCGTCGCGGCTGGCAATGGGTTAGCCGTGATGCTTAAGGCCGCCGTGATTTTCCCGTGGAACTGGGCCGCGATTGGCCTGCTCGTCTGCTCCGGTATCGGCGTGGGCTTTGGCTTTTATCCCGCGTGGAAGGCCGCCTCGCTCGATCCAATTGAGGCCTTGCGCTACGAGTGAGTTGCCACCGCGGCCTTACGCTTTGGGCTCAAACCGACTAGCCGCTCGATTCTTGGTCACGGTGTGAGCGGGGGCGACTTGGCCGTTCATGGCAATATATACGCCCGGGGGCAGGACTTGCAGCGCACCGATGGCGCAACCGAGATTGAAGACGGCGTCACTGTGTCGAAACCGGGCGGGCTGCATCGAACCGGTGAAGACGATCACCTTGTCGGAGCAGCCGGTGAGCAGCGCGGCGGTGGCGGTCATGGTATCAGTGCCGTGCGTGATGAGGATGAGTTTTTCTGGCGAGGCTTCGACCCGCGCGCGAATGAGGGCGCGATCTTCATCCGTCATCGCGAGGCTATCTTTTTGCAGGACGGATTCGACGACAAAATCGAAAGTGATGTTGGATTCCCGGAAGACGAGACCGACCTGGGGCTCGCCGATTTCGTAGGTGCTGGCGGCATCAAAATAAACTTTATCGATCGTCCCGCCGGTGGAGATAACGCGCAGTCGCATAGGGGATGATGGGGGTGGTCGGCGGTGAAGTTCAATCCGGATTAAGCCTCAATTTCGCCGTAAGCTTGGCCACAAAAAGCACAGAAGGCGCAGAATCGACCAAGGCAGGGCGGAAAAGATGAAAGCGGGAAAGTAGAAAATCGGGAAACTCGGAGTCAGGCCGATAACCGATAACTCATGACCCATAACCTCTAGCCTCTAGCCTCTCGCCTCGAGCCTACGCTCAGCCACAAAAAGCACAGAAGGCGCAGAATCGACCAAGGCATTTTAACCGCGAAGGGCACGAAGTGACGCGAAAGTTCCGAACTTAAACTCGCTTCGCCGTGCGTGCAGAGGATCGGCCCTATAACCACTGGCCTTGGACCAAAGCCATCGGTCTTTTGTCTTTAATCCAGATCGTATCCGCGCCGTCCGTGGTTAAATTAATTTGGATTGATTGTACCGAGACATTTTTGACCACGGATGGGATCAGGATGGGAGGCAGGATTGATCTAATGCACAGCGGCGGAATTTTTAACCGCGAAGGGCACGAAGTGACGCGAGGGGGGAAGGAAAAGATGAAAGTGGGAAAGTAGAAAATCGGGAAACTCGGATTCGGTCAGATAACCGATAACCCATGACCCATAATCTCTAGCCTCTCGCCTCTAGCCTCTCACCTCTCACCTAAGCGCCGCGCCGCGCCGCCTGCTAGGCCGGTTTTGATTTAAGCGGGGTTCGCTTTTTTTGAATTTCCAGTCTTGGGTGGTGGCAACCTGCTATGGCTGTGCCGCCCAATATTCTTTGGATTGTTACGACGCAGTGGCGCGCTTCAGCCACTGGCTATGCGGGCGATGTTAATGCCCGGACGCCGTGGTTGGATGGATTAGCCAGTGAGGCGGTTAATTTTACGGAAGCGGTGACGCCGCATCCATTCGGGCCGCAGGCGCGAGCGGCCTTGCTCACGGGTCAGCGCTGTCCCGATAATGGAGTGAGTGATTACTGGGATCCCTTGCCGGCGGATGCGCGGACGGTGGCGCACGCCTTGGGTGACCGCGGGTATGAGACGGCTTTTTTTGGGAAGTGGCACTTAGCAGAGCGGGATCGTACGGCCCCTTTGGTCGGCGAGGTCCACGCGAAGATGAAGGTGCCCTCGGCGCGGCGCGGCGGCTTTGCGCTCTGGGAAGGCTTTGAGAGTGGTTTTTTGCTGAACGATCCTTGGCTGCACGGCTCACGGCTACCGGAGCCCAGACAGTTTAAGGGCTATCAAGCCGCGGTCTTGGCGCAGCGGGCGGGCGAGTGGTGTCGCGGGCAGCAAGCGCGGCGCGGCGCGGGCGGGCCACCTTCGTTTTGTGTGGTGAGTATGGAGTCACCGCATCCGCCGTATCACGCGCCGGCGCCGCATGTGGCGGAGCGGGCAGCGGGGGAGATTACTCTGCGGGCTAACGTCCCGCGCGGCGGCGAGGTTGAACGACAGGCGCGCTCAGAGTTGGCCGGCTATTATGCGCACATTGAGGCCACGGATCGAGCGATTGGCCAATTGATCGCGGGGATCGATGGGCAGACCACGACGGTGGTTTATACCTCGGTCCACGGTGACATGCACGGCGCGCATGGTTTATTTCGCAAAGGTTGGCCCTATGAGGAATCGGTCCGGGTGCCGCTGTTGATTCGTCGTGAGCGCGGGGCGGGCAGTTTAGAATTTAAGCAACCTGATCGTCGCCCGGTCAGTTTAGTTGATCTGCCGCACATGGCAATGGCTTGGGCGGAAGGGCGGCCGTGGGAGTGCATCCGCGATCACGCGGAAATTTCCATGCCCAGCCCCACGGCCTTGCCGCAGCAATGTCCGCAGGCGTGGCGGGGTTGCCGTTCGCGGCAGCACAAGTTGATCCTGAACGCGGCGGGTGAGCCCTGGCTTTATTTTGATTTGGAGCGCGATCCGCTGGAAACAAAAAATCTCGTCGCCGAATCGACCCAGCGCGAGTCGATCGCCCGGCTGCGGGCGCTGATGTGAAGGCCGTTCGTTCGGCTTAGCGCGAGGGCGGCACCGCCGCGGGCCCGGCTGACTTGCTTAACGGCGGCGTGGTCGCGGGGGTATCGGCTGGGCCCACGATCACGGACCAGCGTGGTTCGGTCAGGACACCGCTCAGTCTTAATTCTAAAATGCTC
>SXZN01000153.1 GCA_005787865.1 Opitutaceae bacterium
CCCACCCCGGGCACCATGACGGTGTGGCTTCCGTTGGTCGCTATTTCAAAAAGCACCTATTTTAAGGTGCCGCCACCTGAGCTTTAAGGCAGGGAGCAACCCTAGAATAAGTTCCAGACAACGATTGCGATACGGGCAATCTCACTGCAGGCTAGCTGGACCCGCACTCGCTTGAATATCTTGCGCAGAAAATCCATCGGGGCAGCCCGTCGCGTGCTCTTGATCCTCTGCGCCGCACTGGGCGGGAGTCAGTTAATCAATCAGCCTTATTCCGAAGAATTTCTTCTGACGATTGCGGCGCCCTGGCCTGACTATGTACTGACGGCGGTCGGCTACGTGACCGCGGGCAGCTTGCTAATCTTCGGCTTTATCCGCGGTCGGATTTACCACCTTGGTCAACAGGCCCGACAGCTAACCCAGCACGTCGCGCTCCGCACCGCCGAACTCGTTCAGGTAATTGCTGCGAAGGATGAACTCTTCGCTAACCTTAGCCATGAGATCCGCAATCCGATGAACGGCATCCTTGGGATCGCCGAAAATTTATGCACGGATCAGCTCGATGCGGCCAGCCAGCATAAGATCAACCGACTGCAGCAGTGCGCCCGCCATCTCTCCGCTTTAGTGGATAACATGCTCGATTTCTCCCGCATTCAGGCCGGCGATTACAAATTCGCCCATCAACCTTTTGCGGTAAGAGATGTACTCGAGGCTATTTTAGCGCTGACCCACACGAGGAGCAAAAAACTGGGCATGGCCATTAAAATTACGATCGCCCCAAGCACACCAAAAATACTATGGGGTGACGCGCCGCGCGTTCAGCAAATCTTGCTTAACTTAGTCGATAACGCCTTAAAGTTTTCCCAGCGGGGACCGGTCAGCATCGCCATTTGGGACCAGCCGGCGGAAACCGCTAACCATAATATCATTTTCGCCGTGTCAGATGACGGCCCCGGCATTCCGTTGAACGAACAAAGTCGATTATTCACTCGCTTCGCCCGCGGGGCGAGCGCGCAGCAAAATCAAATCCCCGGAACTGGTCTAGGGTTAGCCCTCTCCAAATGCCTCGCCGAACAAATGAAGGGGCGGCTCTGGCTCGAGCGCACCTCAGAGCAGGGCTCTGCTTTTCACTTCTGCGCCCCCCTGCTCGTCGCGGGCGTTCTCCCTGCGCCCACAATAGCACCAGCTCCACTTGATGCTCGCGGCCAATACGCCCTGATTATCGATGATGAGTCCTACAATCGCATCATGCTCACTGATCTGCTCCGATCCTTAGGTTTCACCGTGCACAACGCCGCGGAAGGCGCCACGGCGCTCAAGCTCGTGCGCCAGCAAGATTATCAAGTGATCTTTCTCGACTACAACCTACCCGACATCAGTGGACTGGAAGTAAGTCGCGCCATCCGCCTCTTGCCGAATGCCTCAGCCGCTGCCCTCGTGATCGCCACCACGGCTTATACGTCTCTAGAAAAACGCACTGAATGCACCACGGCGGGCATGAATGCTTTTCTTAGTAAACCTGTATCGATGGAACGACTATGCCGCGAGCTAGCAACCGCTCAGCCCCACCCTATTTGCCCCAGCCCATCAGCCCCGACCCCGGCTGGCAAACCCACGCGCTCACGAATTAAATTTGAACGCATCGCCAAGCTAAAGGGCACTACCCGCGAGGCCGAACTCGCCCTTTACCTCACCGAGTTTGCGCAAGAGCTAACCCAGTTGGATCTCGCCTTACAACAGGCCAATATGAGGCAAGCGAGCCACTGCGCTCACCTTTTGTATGGCCGTTGCGCTTTTGTGGCCGCCGCAGAATTAGATAAAATTTTTCGAGAGATCGAAACTGCCAGCGGCACCGCGCAATGGAGCGAAGTCCAGCGGCTGCGCGGCCAAGTGGCGCCCGCGCTCGCAGCTTGGCGGCTTAGTCTGGCCGGAGAGGAACCAACTGTTCCGCGCGGGTAAGACCATTGGCCAGCGCGTAGTGGATCAGCTTCGGCGTCGAATGAATGTCGAGATTGCGCATGATATCACGACGACGCGATTGCACCGTCGTAGCGCTGACCCCGAGTGCGGCGGCTATTTCCTGATCGGTTTGGGCCGCTCCGATCATGGTTAAAATCTGCGTTTGATAATCGGAAAGCACGCGAATGAATGCTTTGGGATCGCGCCGGATCTTCGCGCTCGATTCATTCACAATCGGCGCGTAATGGACCTGGCCGGCCAAGACTGCGAGAATCGCTTGGGAAAGCACGGCGGGGTTTTGTTCATTTTTGTCGACGAAACCATGCAGCCCAATGCGCTGCACCTGCAACATCGTCCACGGGTCGCGATGGGAAGAGACCGCGAGTATCCTCACCCGCGGTAGTTCATCGAGCACCGCTTTAGCTAACGTCAACCCATCGCCATCGGGGAGAGAAATATCAAGTAGCACTAAATCGGGCTGGTGCGCCCGAATCGCGGCCCGGCCTTCGCGGCCCGTCACGCAATGCTGCACCACGCGCAAATCAAGTGTGGCGCAGTGCAGGGTTAAAAATTCGGCAACGAGCCGCTGATCTTCGACAATAACAACTCGGCGTTGGGTAACGGAGGAACGCGAGGGGGCGGAGACGGATTGGGCCTTTTTCATGATCGTGGATCGGGTTGAGGATTTCTACTGCGCAGTCACTCGAATAACGTTTCGCTCAGCACCACTGGCCCATGATACCGTAGGCTCCCTTTGAACCTGTGAATATTATTCTGTTTAATCTCGCCGAAGTCGAGCTCCCCCTCGCCTGCCAGGATCCCCGCAGCCAGCATCTGCTCCAAGTGCTCCGACGCAAAGTTGGCGACTCCTTCGACTGCGGCCTCATTAACGGCGCGCGCGGCCGCGGCACCATCGTGGCCATCGGGGTGGCCACGCTGACGCTATCTTTCATCTGGCTGGAGCCGCCACCACCACTCAGTCCCATTCATTTACTCATTGGGCTCCCCCGCCCGCCAACGGCCCGTAATATTCTCCGCGAAGCCACGAGCCTCGGCGTAACAGCCATGCACTTCATGCGCACTGAGCGCGGCGAAGCGAGCTACGCCAGTAGCACGCTCTGGCAAAATGAGGCCTGGCGCGAGTGCTTACTCCACGGCGCCGCCCAAGCCTTCTGTACTCGCTTACCGGAGATCTCGCACGGCCACTCCCTTATGACCGCGCTGGCTGCCTTGCCGGGCGGTTGCACCCGACTCGCGCTGGACAATTACGAAAGCCCCTCTGCCCTAGCCACCCACCCACTACCCGCGGCACAACCCATCGCCCTAGCCCTCGGCGCTGAACGCGGCTGGACTACGGCCGAGCGCAATTTACTCCGCGCCGCCGATTTCACTTTGGTTAACCTGGGCGCGCGCGTGCTGCGCACCGAGACCGCTTGTCTCGCCGCTATCACCCTGATCAAAGCACGGTGCGGGTGGCTCTAAAAATACCGGCCGTCGGTTGACGCGCCCCTTTGCCAAGTCGCTTCACACAGGTCCAACCCTCGGGGGAAAACTCAACCTCCCCCGGCATCTCAAAGACTATTACTGGATCAGCAACCGCCGCCAGCCAGGGAGTTAGCCGAGCAAAAATTTGGGGAGCCACGGCGTGAATTAGATCATAGGGGGGATCAATGAAAATGAGATCGGGTGCTGGGCCCCACTGCGCCGTGACGGCATCCGCGGCGATGACTTGGAGATCACGCAGATCCCGACCAAGACTTTTACAGACCGCCGTAATATTTTGGTGAATAAAAGCAGCCGTCGGCGCGTTTTTTTCCACCCAAACTCCACCTGAAGCCCCGCGACTTAGCGCCTCCAAACCATAAGCCCCACTGCCGGCGAATAAATCTAAGAACCGAGCGGCTGGCACGCGCGCGGCCAGACTGGAAAACACCGCCTGCCGCAACGCATCAGTTGCGGGGCGCACCGCATCACCTTTCGGCAAAATGAGCGGAATGCCGCGCGCTAAACCTCCCGTTATGCGCACGGTTGCCTCCCGGTCGACTGCGCGAATTCAACCGCTGGCGACCTAGCTACCGCCGCCCAAGAGGGGCCACTCAGGGCAAAATATCTTCCGAGCAACCAGAGTGACATGATAGATTCTGCCGCGATCGTAACGGGTACAAAATAAATAACCGCCCCGCGGCCGCCTTAGATTTTTGGCCCACCTTGCGCTAGATTTCGCGCGCGCAAACGTAAACCGTTGAGCCGAATAAAACCCGTGGCATCACTCTGATTATACCAGCTCTTCACTCCTTCCATTGAGGCGATCTTATCGTCGTATAGAGAGTACTTAGACTTACGGCCACAGGTGATGATATTGCCTTTGTAAAGCTTGAGCCGGACGGTGCCGGTGACAAAACGCTGACTCTCGTCGACCATGGCCTGCAACATCTCGCGCTCCGGCGCAAACCAGAAGCCGTTATAAACAAGCTCTGCATACTTGGGAATTAAACCGTCGCGCAGATGCAGAACCTCGCGATCCAGCGTGAGCGACTCTACTTGCCGATGCGCTTGCATTAAGATGGTTCCACCCGGGGTCTCGTAGACGCCACGCGATTTCATACCGACGAAACGATTCTCCACCAAATCGACGCGCCCGATGCCATGCCGGCCGCCCAGTTTATTTAAAACTTTCAGCACGCCGCCGGGGGTGAGTTTCTTCCCGTTCACGGCGACGCAATCGCCACGCACAAAATCGAGCTCAACATATTCCGCCTTATTCGGCGCGTCTTCTGGTGCAACCGAAAGCTTAAACATACCCTTATTTGCCGCGGTCGTGGGATCGAACCATGGATCCTCCAGAATGCCGGCCTCGTAGGAAATATGCAGCAAATTGCGATCCATCGAATAAGGCTTCTTGAGCGACGCCTCGACGGGGATGCGATGCCGAGCGCAATAGGCAATCATTTCAGCCCGGCCAGGGAATAGTTCACGATACGCTTCCATTTTCCACGGCGCGATGATTTGCAGGTGGGGCGCGAGCGCCATGTAGGTTAACTCAAAGCGGCATTGATCGTTGCCCTTGCCGGTAGCGCCATGCGCGACGGTGTCCGCCTTTTCTTTTTTGGCGATGGCGACCTGGGCCTTGGCAATCAGCGGCCGCGCAACGGAGGTTCCAAGATAATATTGTCCCTCATAAATCGCATTCGCGCGAATCATCGGATAAATAAAATCCCGCGCAAATTCCTCGACGAGATCGAGGGTGTAATGCTTCGAAGCTCCGGTTTTCAGTGCTTTTTTGTCTAAACCCTTGAGCTCCTCTTCTTGGCCTACATCGGCCGCAAACGTGACAATTTCTGCGTCGTAGGTTTCTTTAAGCCATTTAACGATAACGGAGGTGTCGAGGCCTCCCGAGTAGGCGAGCACAATTTTCATATTAAAATAGAAGTGTTAGAAATCGTCTGGTTCGCGCAAAGTAAAAATGTAGCCTAGCCTAGGCACCACCCGGCGGCGAACCCCGCCCTCAGCGCTTACCCACGAGGGTGGCGAGAATGGCCTTCTGCACGTGCAGGCGATTTTCCGCTTCATCAAATATCACGCACCGCGGATTATTCAGCACCGCTTGCGTGACCTCATCCCCCGCATGAGCGGGCAGGCAATGCATGAACAATGCATCGGGCTTGGCGGCGGAAAATAATTTTTGATTCACCTGAAACGGCAACATGCGCTGCCGTCGCTCGGCGGCTTCTGCTTCTTGCCCCATACTCGCCCAGACATCGGTATAAACGATATCCGCTCCGGCCACGGCCTCGTAAGGGTCGGAGGTAAAATGAAAATCGGCCCCCGCCTGGGCGGCTAAAGCCCGAATCTTAGGCGTGGGCGCATCGCGCGCTGGTCCGCCTAAAGAAATCTTCATGCCAAATAAATGAGCCCCGAGAATCCATGAGTTGGCCATATTAAAAGCCGTGTCACCGAGAAATGCTACCTTGCGACCGGCGAGCG
>SXZN01000154.1 GCA_005787865.1 Opitutaceae bacterium
AGTCGGCACGGCTAATATGTTCGGGCTCATCCAAGGTGAGGCTAATGCGATCGTCCCTGGCAAGCGCCCCCTCTCTTCCATGACGCCAACCTTCGTTTTCAAAAATGGCGCGCTGGTGCTCGTCACCGGCAGCCCCGGCGGTCCCACCATTATCAATACCGTCCTCCAAATCATCACCAACGTCATCGATTTCAACATGGCGGTCGCGCAAGCCGTCGAAGCTCCCCGCATCCACCAACAATGGATGCCCGACGTCACCTCATTCGAGCATCAGGGCCTCAGCGCTGACACTGCGGCGGCGCTCAAAGCGAAAGGCCAAAGCATCAAAGAGCGCGCCTCTTATGAAGGCGGCTATCAAGGCGATGGGGAGAGTATCGCCATTGATCCTAAAACTAGCTTAAGATACGGGGCGGCCGATCCCCGCAAAGCTGACAGCAAGGCGATCGGCTACTGACCCATTCTCCCCATGCAATATCGTCCCTTCGGTAAACAAAACTTCCGCTGTTCAGAAATTGGCTTCGGCGCGTGGGCCATTGGGGGCGCGTGGGGTGCCCAAGCGGACAGCGATTCCCTCGCTGCCCTGCACCGCGCGCTCGATCTGGGAGTTAATTTTATCGATACCGCCGCTGGTTACGGCAACGGCCGCAGTGAGCGCTTAATTGGCCAAGTACTACGCGAGCGGGCGGCCGCCGGAAAAAAAGAAAATGTGTTCGTCGCCACCAAGACCCCGCCCACGCCCGGCATCTGGCCGCCCTCCCCTTACTGTCGCGCGGAAGTACGTTACGCGGAGGACTATCTCCGCGAGAATATCGCCACCCGCCTCGCCATGCTCGGCACCGATCGCCTCGATTTGCTTCAGCTGCACACTTGGACCCGCGCTTGGAATCGCAATCCCACCCCTTTCAAAATTCTTCGCCAACTACAACACGAAGGCCTGATCGGCCTGATCGGTATATCCACGCCGGAATTTGATCAAAATAGCGTAATCGATCTCATGCGCGAGGGCTGGGTCGATAGCGTCCAAGTAATTTATAATATCTTTGATCAGGAGCCCGCCGCGGAATTGCTGAACGTCGCCCAAGAATGCGGCGTCGGCATTATCGTACGCGTAGCTTTTGATGAGGGCGTGCTCACGGGGAAATTCACTGCGGAAACGAAATTTGCCGCGGACGATTTTCGCGCCCTCTATTTTGCCGGCGACCGCATGGAGCGAGCCGTCGCTCACACCGAGGCGATTAAATTAGAGCTCGCGGATAGCGGCTACTCGATGCCGCAGGCAGCTTTAAGATTTGTGCTGGCCCATCCCGCGGTCTCGACCGTCATTCCCGGCATTCGCACGGTTGCGCAAGCTGACGCCAACTGCGGCGTGAGCGATCTGCCGGCTATGTCGCCCGCCCTGCTCCAGCAATTACACCGCCACAACTGGCGTCGGGGCGTCTGGTACGGCGGTAAATAATTTATTTATGCTGCGGCTATGAATCCGCTTGTTCTGCTCGCCCCAATTTTCTTGGGCTTCGAACTCTGGCAACTGTTCCTGAGCGAACGCTATTTGGGCATTAAGCAGATCCGCGTTAATGCCGATCCGCGCGAATTACCGATGCCCAACTGGACGGCCACGCTGTGGGCGAGCGGGCTGATTGCTTATTTTCTCTGGATGCCGACGTTGCTGCTGCACTCGGTCGGTCGAGCGCAGGGCATCATTTTACTAATCGTGACCGGCCTCGGCTACGCTTTGCGTAGCACGTGCGGGCTTAAGTGGATTCTCGTGATTCTGACTTTCGAGGGCGCCATTCGGATTGGCATGCTTCTCTCCCTGCTCGGCATGGCGTGGCGGCAGCTGATGATTTAAAACTTCGCCCGCCTTGACCGCCTTGGTTTAGCCTTGAGAAACCGCCCCTACCGAGCAAAAACAGTCAGCGAGCTAATCACCCATGAATCTCGAACCTGCTCCGCGCCTCTCCAAGTCGATCTTTCTGATCATTGATGCCGTCCTTTTGTTAACGGCTTTTTTGATTGTTTATTTTAATACCAAGAATCCCTACGCGCCGCTGCCCTTCGTGAGCGCCGTGCTCTGCGTGGTCATGGCGGCTATCGTAGCTCTGATTCCTTTTCTCATCGATTTCTCGGCGGACTCCGCCGAATACGTCCAGGCCGAACGCGAACGCGTCAGCGAGCAAGTCCAGCGTTTACACGCTGCCGGCGAAAGTCTCGCCCGCGCGGCGGCCCAAATCAAAGCCGTCGAGGAAGCGGTCCACAAAGCCGCCCACACCGCGGAAAACTTACCGTACCGCATGCAAGAAAAGCTCGCGGAATTTAACGAAGCCCTCGCCGGTAAAGAGGAAGATGACCGCGAAGCCCTTGAGCAAGAGTTGGTGGAATTACGCGCGGCCAACAGCGCTCAACTGAAAGCCGTCGCCGATAAAATTCATCTCGCGGTCGCCGATTGGACCAAGCTTGAAGCCAACAGCCGCAAACATTTAGCCGCGGCCGAAGCCGCCCTAGCCCACCTCCAAAGTGCGAGTACGGCTACCCACCCAAAAATAGAAACTCCCAGCGCGCAGCCGGTGGACGAGAGCATCCCCCCGAGTTCCGCGCCCGTTGCCGCTGCCCCCACCGAATTAGTCACGCCGCCGGTGAACGCCAGTGCGCTGCCAGTTGCTCTGGAGGACGCCGAGCCTAAGCTCAAGAAGCCCCGCGCTTCGCGCAAACCCAAGACGGAAGCAATCGCTGAGCTGAGCGAAAATCCCGAATCGGAATTATCGCGAACCGAGATTCTTCCTGAATCGCTCGGCCGTGAAGAATCAACGGCCCCGACTGAGCTGATGAATCGTGAACCCGCGGAATCAGCGTCTTCGTCCGACGGCGCGACTCGCTTGCTCGCCACCGCCTACATCGGCATCGGCAACAAGCTTTTCATCCGCGGCGAGGGTCCAGGCCTGAGCTGGGACCGCGGCGCTCCGATGCAATTTGTTTCTATTGGCAAGTGGGGTTGGTCGACGAACGACGCGACCGCGGCCATCACGTGCAAACTTTATAAGAACGACGAGACGGAGGCCCTCACCGGTGAAGTTACCTTGGAGCCCGGCAAGCACGTCGAGGTCACTGCGCTGTTTTAATTAGTAGTGCGGCGGACGCTCCGGGGGTAAATCATCACCCTCGGATCCACTCCCGCGTTGCCCGCGAAGCGCGGTGAGGTCTTTTTGCAATTTAGCCATGGCCTCGCTCAACCCAAGCATGACCTTGTCTTGTTCCAAGCTGTGCCGCTGCAAATGGGCGTAACGTTCCTCGAGTTGGGTCAATCGCTCAGCATCATTCATAAACCGCAGAATGCAGATTGCGGGGAGCGAGGCAACCCACCAACACTGCCGGCATGAAGTCTGGGCCTAATCATTTTTCAACCATCGTCCATTTACTGCCTGCAGCCACTCGGCGGAGGGGGTATCGACCACGGGGCTTGGCGGCTGCGCTTTTTTTACTGCTCGCCGGATTGCTCCCCGCGACTGCGCTCGAGCCCGGCGGCATAAAACCAGCGCCCAATCCGCTCATCTTAATCTCGATCGATGGCTTTCGCTGGGACTACCTCGCGCGCTACGCGGCTCCCGTATTGCAGCAACTCGCCGGGCAAGGCGTGCGGGCGGAGCGAATGAATTCTGTTTTCCCCGCCAAGACTTTTCCCAATCACTATTCTTTGGTCACCGGCTTGTATCCAGAGCATCACGGCATTGTTTCTAATTGGTTTTTTGATCCCGCCTTTGGGGAAACTTTTGGGATGAGCAAGCCGGAGAGTAACACCAATCCGCGCTGGTGGGGTGGCGAGCCGATCTGGATCACTGCGGAAAAACAGGGCCTCCGCAGCGCTTGTTTTTTCTGGCCGGGCTCAGAGACCACGCATCAAGGGTTTCGCCCGAGCTTTTTTAAGCCCTTCAACGGGAAATTACCGAGCAATGATCGCGTCGACGGACTACTCGCGTGGCTCGATTTACCCGCCGGCCAACGCCCTCAAGTGAGCACTCTCTATTTTGATATTGTCGATCATGCGGGCCACACTTTTGGACCCGATGCCCCTGAAACCCAAGCGGCCGTCGCCGCCGTCGATGCGTCGATTGGCCGATTACTCGCGGGGCTCACCGCGCGCGGCATCCGCGAACACACCAATCTGGTGATTGTCGCCGACCACGGCATGGCCGACTGCGGACCGGATAAAGTTATTTTTCTGGAAGATCTGATGGACATGAACACCGTCCAAGTAGAGTCGCTGGGGCCCAACGGTGGCGTGCGGCCGAAAACTGGCACCGCCGCCGAATTAGTAGCGAGCATCCGCGCAAAAAAGCCGGCGCATGTCCAAGTCTACTTGCGTGAAGAAGTCCCCGCTAATTTACATTACCGCGACAACCCCCGGATCCCCCCCGTTATGCTGATCGCTGATGAGCATTGGAATATTGAGAGCCGTGTCGGCTGGTCATTTCGCAGCCGCACTTATTCTCGCGGATCACACGGCTGGGATCCCGCCACCTCCGATATGGGCGCATTATTCTTGGCGCAGGGCCCCGCTTTCCGCCAAGGCGTGATCCTCAAGGCCTTTGATAATATTCACGTTTATAATCTGCTCTGCGCCGCGCTCGGCCTGCAACCCGCGCCCAACGATGGCGATGATCGCCTCGTTCGCGCCGCGCTAGCCAAGTAATCTCCGCAAAGCTTCCGGGGTGGTGACGGGGGCCTGGCAGGTACGGTCCGCGCATACATAAGCCACCGGCTGATTTATTGCGGCCGGTAATTCTGCTAAATCGGGCCGCCGCGCCGCTAACCAAGCCTGCCCCGGGCCACGCTCAGCCCCAAGCACCACGCGGCGCCGCGCCAACTTTTCGTGTATAACGGCGGCCAGTTTTTTAAAATCCACGGAGTGAGGATCACCCGCCAAAATTACCGTGCGGGGCTCCGCTAGCGTCAATTCGAGGGCACACAGCATCTGGGGCAGAGCATGCGGCGCGCGACTCCACTGTGGTTGCAAGGCCTGCGTGATCAGGCGGGCGCGCTCGGCCGAAGTTAAGCTATCGCCACTCCTAGCTACACGCGGCGCCGCCGCCCCCAGCATCCAATCCAACCGCACCAGATTCATCGCGGCCACCGAATTGGGGGCCGGTTCCGCCCCATCATAATCTTCTTTTAGCCGCACAATTACCGTCGCGTCATCCGCTCGTGAATTGAAATAGCCCCCGCCACCAACCGCACCCGAGTCATCCCAAAAGAGTTGGTCCATCTTGGCTTGGAGTTTTTCCGCCCACTGCAACCAACGGAGCTCGAAGCCCGCTTCATAGAGATCAAGCAACCCTTGGATAAGATAAGCATAGTCTTCCGCAAAGCCGGCAATATCACTCCGGCCCTCGCGCCAGCTGCGATAGAGGACTCCGCTCGCCGCATCGTAGAGCTCTCGCTCAATAAATTCTGCCGCCCGCGTCGCCGCCTGCAAATAAAGCGCGTCCTCCGGCTGCGCCGCCAAGGCCCCACCCAGCACCTGATGTCCCTTCGCTAACGCGGAAATCATGAGCCCATTCCAGGCCGTAATGATTTTATCATCCAGCGAGGGCCGGGGCCGGCGACCGCGCGCCACCCGCAACTTTTCCAAGCAGCGCAACAACTGCTCACTCGCAGTCCCCACCTCGAGCTGAAATGCGTGGGCGGTTAGGGCCAGCGACTGCTGCTGCATTAAAACATTCTTTCCGCTAAATTCACCGTGAGGATCATGCCCTACATTACCGCCAGCCTTAACTCCATAGTGCGCACAGAAAAATGGGGCAGCGTCGGCGAGCTCCTGCGTTATCTCCGCGTGCGTCCAGACATAGAAAGCCCCTTCGACGTGAGCCGGTTGAGCCGCGGAATCGACCTGACCCGCCGGCAACATCACCGCGCTATCGGCATCCTCTGCTGAATAAAATCCCCCAGCGGGATCAGTTAAATCCCGCGCGATATACGCAAATATCCCTCGCGCCACCCAAGCAAAAGCCTCTTGGCCCGTGGCCTGCTTGGCCTCCAAGTAATTGACCGCCATTTGCGCTTGGTCGTAGAGCATTTTTTCAAAATGCGGGACGAACCATTTTTCATCGACGGAGTAACGATGGAAACCACCGCCCACATGATCATGGAGACCGCCCTCCGCCATTTTTTGTAAGGTATGCGTCGCTAAATTTATGGCCTCGCTGCCGAAAGCCGACTCACCTCCTTGCAACGCAGCGCTCCGGAATAAAAAGTCAATGACCGAAGCCCGGGGAAATTTTGGAGCACCCCCAAAGCCACCCCACCGTCCATCGTGCGCCTCCTTAAAATAGTGATAGCCCTGCTCAAAAGCCTGCTCGGCGGCTTCGAACAGCGGGGTAACAGGCGTCAGCCCAGCTAAACCTTCGCCCTGGCCGCTGCCCAAACTCGCCTGCTGCAACCTGACAACCACCTCATCCGCTCCCTTGAGAATTTTCGCCCGCTGCTCCGCCCAGTGCCGCGTGATCGCGCGGAGCACCGTCACAAACCCAGCGCGGCCTTGCCGATCATCCGGCGAAAAATAAGTTCCGCCAAAAAAAGGCTTACCCTCAGGCGTCAGCCACACGCTCATCGGCCAGCCGCCGTGACCCGTAGTCTGCTGCACATAGGCCATGTAAACTCGGTCGAGGTCCGGCCGTTCTTCCCGATCTACTTTGATCGGCACAAAGTCCTGATTTAACGCTGCAGCGACCGCCGGATTCTCGAACGACTCATGCGCCATCACATGGCACCAGTGGCACGTCGAGTAACCAATACTCAGGAAGATCGGCTTCTGCTCCGCATTAGCTTGCGCCAGCGCCGCCTCACCCCAGGGCTGCCAATGCACGGGATTGTCCGCGTGTTGGCGGAGGTACGGAGATTTTTCAGCAGCCAGGCGATTAGACATTTCCGCCGATGGTAGAGCATAAAAACTTAAGATGCAAAGTGCGCGTTAAGGCGCGGCGCGGCTAGCGGCTAGGCTCCGCAGCGTTATTTTCATGATCTTAACCTTGCAGATAACTATCGATCATCAGCTTCCAGAAGATTACCAGACCCCGCAAGTGTGCGATTGACCGCGGGTACGGGACTGGGCTGACTCGCGGGTTTTCCATGTTAACCATTGCCGATGTCGCCAAGTCCTACGGTACCCGAGAACTCTTCTCGGACGTATCGCTTTTCGTTGCGCGCACGGATCGCTTCGGCCTGGTGGGGCCCAATGGCGCGGGCAAATCCACCCTCTTCAACCTGATCTTGGGCGAGGAAACCCCCGACGAGGGAACGATTGAATGGGAGCGCGGCGCCGATTTCGGCTACTTACCGCAAGAGAGCGCGCCCGTCCGTGACGAAACGATTTTAGCCATCGCCACCAGCGGCAAGAAACTCGTGCCGGAAAACGACGATGACTACGACATCGATTGGACGCTCGAGCCGCGCGCCAAAAAAATTCTCGCCGGGCTTGGCTTCCGTGAGAGCGATCACGACAAACAGGCCAAGTCCTTCTCCGGCGGCTGGGTCATGCGCGCCCATCTCGCCCGTTTGCTGGTTAGTGAGCCGGCGCTCCTATTGCTCGATGAGCCCACCAACCATCTCGATCTCGAAGCGCTGCTCTGGTTTCAGGATTACCTGACGCGCTACCCCGGCGGCCTGGTACTCATTTCCCACGATCGCGAATTTTTAAATTCCCTGTGTAACGGCATCCTCGAACTACGGAGCGGCACCCTCAATAAATACACCGGGAATTACGACGATTACCTCAACGAGAAAGATGCCCGCAAAGAGCAGCAAGCGGCGCAATTCAAGAACCAGCAGCGCGAAATTGCTCATCTCCAGAAATTCGTTGATCGCTTTGGCGCTAAGGCCTCCATGGCCTCGCGGGCCAAATCCAAGGAGAAGCAGATCGAGCGGCTCAAGGACGTCGCCGTGGAAGAGCCGTGGGAAGATCTGAAGAAAATTAATTTCCGCTTCCCGCAGCCCCCGCGCTCGGGGCTCAAAGTGGTTAACTTAAAAAAAGTCCGCCAGGCCTATGGCGATCATGTGGTCTACACCGATTTAAATTTTGAGGCCGAGCGGGCGCAAAAAATTGTCCTCGTCGGCCCGAACGGTGCTGGTAAGTCCACGCTTTTAAAGATTCTCGCGAGTGTCATCCCGATCCAGGGCGGCGAAATTAACCTCGGGAGCAACGTGGTGCCGGGTTATTTCGCGCAGAATCGCGCCGACAATCTTAAGCTGGACCTCACCGTATTTGAAAACGTGATGGAGCTCCGCAC
>SXZN01000155.1 GCA_005787865.1 Opitutaceae bacterium
GACCCAGCGTGAGCCGCTTTTTAGCATCTGGCTTTAATAGCTCTGTGACCAATTCAAACCCGGTGTCTTTGACGAGTGTGCTCATAGGAGAACTACGTTGCATTAAACCTACTTAAGCACAAGTGGGAATTACCCACCTAGGCGCCCGACGTTGAGGCGCAACCCTCGATTGAAATGGGGAGAGAGGGAATAGTTATAAGTTTTAAGGTCTAAGCCTGTACCCTTCGCGTCAGTGGGCGTTCTTCGTGGTTAAAATGGCCCGTTCGTTTTTGCGCCTCTTGCGCCTTTTGTGGCCACTCCATGAACGCCGCAGACCAACTCGCATTGACCGCCGCCCCTATTGCCCACCGCGGACCGCGGCCGACTGCGTTTTAGCAGAATTGACCGTCTCGCATGGGCTTAATCTCGTCACACCGCTGGGCGATTTCGGGATTATGCGTCACGAGCACCACCGCCTGGCCGTTTTCCTTGGCCAACTTCGTTAAGAGATCGAATACGAGGTTGGAATTAGTGACGTCCAAATTACCCGTGGGCTCATCGGCGAGGATGATCGAGGGCTGATTGGCCAAGGCCCGAGCCACGGCGACCCGCTGCTGTTCGCCGCCAGAAAGTTGCGTCGCTAAGCGATGCGTTTTCTCCCCAAGGCCGACGTCAGCCAAGAGCGACCGCGCTCGCGCGACCATCTTCGCCTCACCCAAGCGCCCGAGTTTGCGCATGGGCATCATGACATTTTCGAGCGCGGAGAATTCCAACATCAGAAAGTGAAACTGAAAAACAAAGCCGATATGTTCGCACCGCGCCGCCGTGCGATCGAGGTCGCTGCTATTGGACATCAGCTGATCACTGATCCAGATCGAGCCGTCATCGGGCTGGTCGAGGAGACCGAGTAAGTAGAGGAGCGTGCTCTTGCCACAACCAGACGGGCCCACGATCGCCGTCACATGACCTCGCCGCGCCTCAAAGGAGACGCCGCGCAGCACATGCACCCGCCCCTCGCCCTGACCGAGATGACGGTGCAAATTCGCGCAGCGCAAAGCGAGGCCGGCGGCAGCGTTCTGCGCCGGAGCAGAGAGCAGGGAGGCGGGAGAGGAGAGGGATTTACTCACGAGAATTTGGATTCGCGGCCATCATATAGGTTCCAAGTTTCCAGGATAGCAAGCGGACCTTAGGCCCGCCAATCAACCCTGATATTGGCAGAATCACCCAACCAGAAAACCCCAAACCGAATTAACCTTAATTCCGCAAAAGGATTGGCCACAAAAAGCGCAAAAAAACCAAAAGCAGAATATTGGAACGATCCCGCCACCGACTTGGTACCAGCCGCTTTCGCGGCTGATAGTTTAAGTGTAAAGTTAAAGTTTAAGGATCAAATGGCGGTTCCATCTGCATCCGTAACTTCAACTTAAACTTTAGCCTTAAACTGGCGTGCGACACGCCTTAGGTTGCCGATTTCATCTTTTTCCGCCCCTGCCTCAGTCCCAATCCTGCCTCCCATCCTGACCCCATCCGTGGTCAAAAACATCTTGGTACAATCCAAACTAATTAACCACGGACGGAGCGCTGTAGCGCGGAGATGGTCACGCTTCAGGCGTGGCCTCGAATCCCGCAGCAGCGGGAGCAGGGGTGACCGCAGCGGGTGCCAACTGGGCGATGAGGGAACACCTCACGGATACGATCTGGATTAAATCCAAAAGCCGATTCCGGGTTTTCCAATTTTCTACTTTCACAATTTTCATCTTTTCCTCCCCCTTCGCGTCATTTTGCGCCCTTCGTGGTTAAAAATTCCTTGGTCGATTCGGATCTTAGTTTCCCAATTTTCTTCTTTTCCGATTTCATCTTTTTTCGCCGTCACCTTGATCTATTTTTGGCCTGCGAAATGCCGTAATCGACAATACAAAACATATACTTTTTATTATTTTTGTAATGAAAACACTGCAAGTTCGTATACCTGAGCAACTGCGCGCCGACGCTGATTCTGTCTTGGCCGACATCGGCCTCGATTTGCCGACCGCAGTTCGGCTTTACCTCAACAAGATCGTTCAAACGCGAGGTATTCCTTTTACCTTAGAGGCCTCGCCCATTCGCAGCGAAGTCATCCCCGTTGATGCTGAAACCCAAGCGCAGATGGATGCTATTGGAACAGCTTGGAAGCAGCAGCGCGTCTAGCATGGCTATCATCATCTCCCGCGGGATTCGAGACCGGGAGTTTGGCTCAGCCATTCCGGAAGAAGCAAAAATCATCCTGCAACGCACCGCCCGCGTTGCACTCGACACACCCATTGCCAGCCCAGGGCTGCCTGTGGGGACCTGTCTACTAAAAGTCTATGCAACGTCAACCCGCGGCCCACGCCGGATCGTTTATTTGCTCACGGTCGAAGCGGGAGACCTCTTTTTACTCTTCTATCGAAACAAGAGCGATGCCGTCGGGGCCAACGTCAGCCCAAAAAATCCTGCGTTCCGTCTACAATTAAAAAAACACCCCGAACTGCTGAGCGAGGACATCAAGGCCAACCGCTTCGATGTGATCGATGTCTAGTCCTAGCCGCGCACGGCGCGGCTGATAGTTTAAGTGTAAAGTTTAAGTTTAAGCCCCGACGAAACCGCCGGCAGAAGGTTAACCACGGACGGCACGGATACGATCTGGATTAAATACAACAGTCCGATTCCGGGTTTCCCAGTTTTTCTACTTTCCTCATTTCATCTTTTCCGCCAAAGGCCCTCATTGCGACGTGCCGCGAATGATATCCCCTGGCTCGAGGCGGGCGGCGCGGCGGGCGGGAATGACGGCGGCTGTCATAACCACGACGGCGGCCGTGAGCGTCGCGACGACGTAATGCCAAATTGACCAATAAACTTGGAAGCTATCGGCGGAGAAAATACCACGAATGCGTATCGGCAGCTTGGAAACGCCGTAAGTGACCCCCGCCCCCATAATCCAACCGCCCACGGTGCCCATGACCAAGACGATGGCGCCGAGCCAAATAAAAATCCGCGAAATATCCTGCCGCGTGTAGCCCATCGAACGGAGAATTGCGATCTCCTTGGTCTTTTCGATGACGATCATCGCCAGCGTATTGAACATCCCGAGTCCGGAGATGAGAATGATGGTCGAAACTGTCAGGGCCGAGGAGACGCGCAGCGCGCGGAAAACTTCGAGCCAGGTTTTTTCCCGTTCCTGCCAGCCTTTGGCCCCGTGCCGCAACACTTGCTCCATCTTCGCCGCGTCTTGCGGCGCACGGTCACGATCGAAGAGCGTCACTTGCATAAACGAGGCGCCACTGGTTTTTTTGAGCAGCGAACGCGCCTCCCCCAAATGCATGTAAATTCGCACGCGATCGATGTCACTCACCCCCGTCTCATAAAGCGCCGACACCCGGTAACGGCGCTGCTCGGTCCCAGCCTGCAAAATCAAAGAATCACCCGGGGATAACTGCAACCGATCGGCCAATACTTTGCCAACCAACAGACCCTGCGGGGTCGTGCGGAAATCCTCGAGGCTCCCTGCGCCGCGCACAATCTGTGAACCCAGATCGGAAACGGCCAAATGATCTTCTAAATTAATGCCATAAATCTTCGCGGCATCATTCTTAAAGGTGCTATCGGCAATCACCGAGCCCTGCACCACGGTTGAGACGCCTGAGACATTACGAAATTTCCGGAGCGCCTCGGTGATCAAGGCCGGATCCTCCACGCCCTCGATGTATTTTCGCCCGGTCCGATCAGCCGCGACCTCAAACTTGCTGGCCTCGGCATCGTGACCTGCCGCGGCGATCGCTAAAATCGTGCTCTGGATTTTATCCTCGATGCGAATGGCGCCGTTGGTGCCGAGAATCGTCCGAATAAAAAATTGCTCGAAGCCACTCGTCTGCGCCTGAGTGACAATGAAAAAGCCGATGCCAAAAACAATCCCCGCCAGACTCATCAGCATCGAGCGCTTACGAGCGGTCAGAAAACGAAGAGCGATGCGGAGGTTAGTGGACAAAGGGGGAAGGAAGAAAAAGGGAGAAAGGAGAAAGTAAATTCATCGATACCGTTAATATCATCACCCGTGGGGTGACTGCTCTACTCCTCGGCTTAAACTGCAATTTTCAGATTTTGTGTTTTTTGTGGCCAATCCTTCGGCGGATTGAGGCGTTTAGTTCACCAGCACCTGCGTGCGGACGCGTTCGCCTTCGCTGAAACGATCCTGTTCTTCGACGAGGACTTCTTCGCCTTCGGTCAGACCACTGAGAATTTCTACTTGGTTGAGGCTATCGTAGCCTTTCACGATTTTGCGGCGCTCTAACTTACCCCCAGCCACCACATAAATATAATCCCCAATGAGCGCGCGGCGGGGAATGATGATCGCGTTGGCGCGCTCGGCGATGCTGATGCTGACCTCGCCCGTCAGACCAGGCAACAGCGTCCGGCCCTCGGGCAAGTGCACCTCCAAGAAAACGGTATAGCGCTGGGTCGTGGCATCGGCGGAGGGAAGAATTTTCGAAATGACCGCGTTGTATTGATCCGCGCCAAAGGTCAGAAAACGGACGGTGGCTTTCTGCCCCAACTTGATGGCAGCGAAATTTTCTTCCGTGATTTTAGCCTCCACCGTGCGGCCGACTGAAATGATCGTGGCAATCGGCGAATTGCTGCCGATGAGATCGCCGACGCGCGTGGTGACGAGCGTGACGACGCCGTCCGAAGGCGCGACGATGGTCATCTTAGCCTTTTCGCGCTGCTTGGTGCGCAAGCTATTTTGATTGGTTTCCAACGCCAGCTTCAGGTTAACCTCATCGAGTTCGGTGTACTGTTCGAGCTGCTGGAGCAGCCGTTTTTCTTTATCGAATTCTGCTTGGGGATAGGCCCCTGACTTCACCTGACGCTCGAGATTGGCCAGCGTGTCGCGCTTGTTGAGCAGATCGGCGCGCCGGGTGGAGCCGAGTTCAAATTTACGTTTAGCGGCGACGATTTCGTTGGTGATCCGCTCGATTTCGAGGTCGATATCGCCGGTGTCGATTTGCATTAACATGCCCCCTTGGGTGACTGGCTTGCCGATATCAAGGGAGCTGGCGCTGACGCGGCCGCTGACTTCGCTTTTAAGTTCGATCGTGAATTCCGCTTTCACCTCAACCGTCCCGGGAATAAAGCGGCCGGCCTTCCCTTTAGCGGCGCGGGCCACTTGCGCAACGGGGCGCAGGGTGTAGCTGAGGCCCCACCCGAGCAGCAGCAAAATCACGGCCGTGAGGGCCAGACGGAAAAACCAATTCGGGGCAGCGGGCTTGGGGGTGCTCATTTATTTATCGGTTAAATTGCTGACGACGGGATCCTCCACGATGAGACCGAGAAACTCCCCCGTCTGGCGGAGATATTCACTGCGGATACTGTAGGTGCTCATTTGCGCGTCGTACAAGCCCATCTGGGCCCAACTCAGGGCGGCCTCAGCAATATTGCCCCGGGCAAATTCGGCTTGCTGATGCTTGAGGTTTTCCCCGCTGGCAACGAGTGCGCGATCGGACATCGACATGGAGCGGGCGTAAAAATTGATCAACTTCACTTGGGTCTGCGCCGACTGAGCCAGCTGATCGGTCAGTTCCTTGTAGGCCGCCTCCTGCTGGCGCCGGGTGGCCAAGGCGCTGCGCTGAGCGGCCCCGGAAGCAAAACCATCGAAGATCGACCACGAGGCGGAGATGCTGATCGATCTTGAATTCAGTTGGTAGGTATCGATTGTGCCGTAAAGGTTGCGTTGGACGCTCTGCGACACCCCCGCCGAGGCCCCAAATTTGGGGCGCAACCGCGTCCGCGTGATCGCGTAATTCAAGTTGGCAATTTCCAGATTTTTTCGCGCGGTAACCGCATCAATCGTCGGAAGATCTTTTTGTGCAAGGAAGCCGGCGAGCAACTGATTGAAAGCGGCCTCGTTGTAGGTGAGTGACGGCACCTCGTCGGGAATAGTCTCATTAGCTAAGGCCGGACAGCCTGATAAACGGGCCAAGGAATTTTTGGCTGCCTCAAAATTAAACTGCACCCGCTCATAGTCGATTTGGGCCGCTTCCACCGCGAGACGCGAAGCGACTACCGTGGCTTCGGCGATCTCCTGCTTAGCAAAACCGGCCTCATGAACAGCCAATTGTTTCTGGACGATTTTGAGGTATAGCGTGGCCCGTTTGACCGCTATTTTCTGCACGATCAGTGCCTGATAACTGGCCCGCAGGCCCTGCGCGAGTTGCCGATAGCCGTTGCGATACTGCCCATGAGCAATGCTCGCGTAGATCGCCCCGATGCGCGCTGAATTACGCAAGGCGCCCCAATGAAACACCGGCTGTGAAATAGAATAACTGTAAGGATTGGTCGTGGAGTAGTACTCC
>SXZN01000156.1 GCA_005787865.1 Opitutaceae bacterium
GCGCAAAGCCTGGCGGACAAAACTGCACGGGCGTATCAGTGCCGACTAATAATTCGACTCCCGCGTGATACAACCGGGCGGTTAGTTCCTGCAAGCGAGCGAATTGCTGCCGGCGCAATTCTTGCGTCGTCGGATCCAGCGGATTAGCTGCCGCCGTTCGCCGCCAGCCTTCGCGCAGCCGCGCAGGAATTTTTTGCAAATCAGGGTGCTCGTGGACGGCGGGCAGATCGCGCAACAGCATCCAGTTTCGATAAACAACGAGCGTCGGGTTAACCGCCACCTGCTTGCGGACTAAAGCGTCGACTAAAGCCAACGGGGCAGGCTGATCAAAATCCACCCGCGCCCGGATCTCCAAGATTTGACGCTGCAGATCAGCCAATGCTTTTCCCTTCATACCAGCTCGCTCCGCGGGTGGCGGCCAACGGGGAGTTTCCGGCGGCAACATAAACGAATAGACCGAATCAATGTGCTCCAGACTATCGATGCCATCTTCAACGGCATCTTGGGCACGATAATTCCACGCCAAATGAGCCGTCACCCATTTGCCGCGCTGATGCGCTTCCCGGATCACCGCTTGGGCTACCGGCCGGCCCGTTCCGACATAAATCTTAAATGTCTGCACACCCCACGCGCTCATATCCGCGACGAAGGCGGGCACCTTCGCGGGATCAGTGAGCGGCCAGCTAATGAATTGATGATACGGCGGATTACTATCGATCAGCAAACTGCCCATGATGACTCGCGGCGCCGTGGTCGGATGGGCCTCGGCGTATTTGACTAATAATTTCTGTGCCACGATCTCATCCCCCACATCACGCAGCGTGGTAATCCCATTCGCCAAAAAAAGCGGCATGAGTTCATCCGCCGTAATCTGGAGGCTATTTAAAACGTGGACGAGATGCACATGGCCATCGATTAAACCAGGAATAAGATACTTCCCCTCTGCCGCTAGCACTTGGGCGTCCGTGGGCGGCACAAACTTCTCCCCGGCTGGGACCACGGCCGTAATCTTTTCTCCCTCAATCACGATCGCTCCGACTGGCACCATGCGCCCCGTTGCGGTATCGAACATCTGCCCTCCGCGAATAACTGTGATCGCCCCGTCGGCGCAGACGGTGACGATCAGCCAAAGAAAATACCCCACCACCCAAGCTGCGCTTTGTGTTGCGCAGTGATGGGGTGAGGCCGTTTTCACGCGGGGGAGAATTCGTCCTAGGCTCCCGCTAATTGGGCCGCCGTTAACTCATTCAGTAATGGTTGCCCTGTCCTGAGCCGCTCCACGTTAAGCGAAAAAATATCCCACAGCCGTACTGCAAATCTTGGACTCAAACTCGATCCCGAGATATGCGGAGTAAAAATCACATTGGGAAATTGCCACAGCGGATGATCGGGCGGCATGGGATAATGATAGTGCGTATCTAAGGCGGCGCCCGCGATCCACTTTTCGCGAAGGGCACGCAGCAAAGCCGCTTGCTGGATGATGGGCCCGCGCGCGGGATTCAAGACCAACGCATGGCGCGGCAAAGCTTGCAGCTCACGCTCCCCGATTAACCCTTCCGTGGCTTTGGTCAGAGGCATCGCCACCACCAAAAAATCGAGTCCACGGAGGAACTCGAGCTCTTCGCCTTGCCGAAAGACTTTATCCGGTAAAACGCCCGCCGCATCACCGGTCCCCGGCACACAGTAGACATGCTGTAACGGCGCCACGCCTTGGCGCGTGAGCACGTGCACCCGCAAGCCGAGTTGACGAGCCAACCGCGCCGTCTCTCGGCCAATACCGCCATAGCCCCACAACCCAACGGTTAGTCCGCGGATCTCGCGCTGAAAGATCGCCCCGCGGTCCCAGATCGCCGCATCCTGATTGCGGATCATCTGCCGAACATCGCGCGCTAAGTTGACCATCATCGCGATATTCCACTCGGCAATCGGTACATCAAAACAGCCGCGTCCATTCGTCGCGCGGACACCCCGCGCGGGCAAATCCAAACCGAACAATTGAGAATAACCCGTCGAGGCGAGTTGGATCCATTTTAGCTCGCGCAATTCGGCCGCATTTGTCGGCGGAAAAGTGCAAATAAGTGCTTCCACCCCTTTGAGCTGCGCCGCGTCTAAGGGCCGAACGATTTCGGCCGCTGGCGTGATCACTTCAATATCATGATGACCCGATTGCTGTAATGCCGCCAACGCCGCCGGCTCTACCGTCACATCAATGAGAATTTTCATGAGCTTATGTCGAAAGAACTTTTCCGGGTACGCTGTTAAATTCACCGCTTCCCGGCTGGAAGGGATAGCGACGCTTAATTTCATCCGTCAGCACTACCCCGAATCCAGGGCGATCAGGCGGCAACACATAACCATCTTTCATGATCAACCCGCCATCGATGATATCGGTATGCAACCCCGCATAATCCGGCGCGATTTCGAGCATACAGGTATTGGGTGCCGCAAAACCGGCATGCACATTTTGCATCAAGGAGCCGCCCGCGCCCCAAGCATGCGTGGCGATCTTGAGTCCGCGGTCAGCCATCATTTTTGCGACTTTCATGAATTCGCCCATGCCGCCCGTAAAAGACGCATCGGGTTGCCCGATATCGAATGAATCCTGTTCGGCAAAGACCCGCCACTCATACGCCGCCGTCAGACACTCACCACCCGCAATGGGCGTGGTCGTAGCGCGGCAAAGTTCAGTATAACCCCACGGATCCGTATAATGGAGCGGTTCTTCAAAGAAGAATAAATTGTAAGGCTCGACGGCTTTCGCCGCCGCGATGGCCACCTCTACCGTCCAAGTGGCCCCCGGACTATTGCCCATATGACCATCCAACATGAGCCAGGCCTCAGGACCCACCTGCGTGCGCATGAAAGCTATTTTGTCTGCCTCAAATTCGGCCGCCTCCTTTGGCTCCATCGGTGAATACCATCCCGTATCGGGCGAA
>SXZN01000157.1 GCA_005787865.1 Opitutaceae bacterium
ATCCTTGGAAAGTAGACATCGGCCTGACAAAAAATTTGCTGCAGGAATACGGACTCCGCGCCCACGCCTCTCTGGGCCTTTCTCCCACCACGGATGTCACGAGCACCAATCCCGCCATCGTCGCCCAAGGTGACGCCCTCCTGCGCCAAGCCACGGACGTGCTCGCGGGCCTTGGCGGGACTGAACTCTGCGGCGTCATCTACTGTGCGCTCGGCAAATATGCGGGGCCGGCCTCTCTTCAAAATCGCGCCAACGCCGTGGCGGCGATGCAACGCCTCGCGGACTATGCCGCCGCGCGAGGCATCAATATTAATCTCGAAGTCGTGAATCGCTACGAAACTAACATCATGAACTCTGCCCGCGAGGGACTAGAGTTTTTGGCCGCGGTCAATCGGCCCAATGCGTTTCTGCACCTCGATACTTATCACATGAACATTGAGGAAGACGGTATGGAGCAAGCCGTCCTCGCCGTCGGGGCCCGCCTCGGCTACGTGCATATCGGCGAAAGCCATCGGGGTTATCTCGGCACGGGGAATGTGAATTTTGACCCCTTCTTCAACGCCTTAAAAAAAATCAATTACCAAGGCCCCATCGCCTTCGAATCTTTCTCCTCGGCCGTCGTTGATCCCGCGCTCTCCAACGCGCTGTGCGTCTGGCGCAACCTCTGGAGCGATTCCGATGACCTCGCGCGCCACGCCTTAAAATTTATACGAGCGCGCTACGATCGGAAAAGTTAAGCGCCCCCGCCGGCACTCGCGGAGACCGGCTGAAGTTTTGAACGAAACAAAGCGCCCACATAATCACGATTTAGGCGGGCGATAAAATCGTGCGTGATGGTTTTCGGACAAACCGCGCTGCACTCGTATTGATTGGTGCAATTGCCGAAGCCCGCCTCATCCATCGTCTGCACCATCGCCAAGACGCGCCGATCCCGCTCTGGCTGGCCTTGGGGCATCAAACCAAGATGGGAAACTTTGGCCGCCACAAACAGCATGGCACTCGCATTTTTACAGGCAGCGACACAAGCGCCGCAACCGATGCAGGCCGCGGCATCCATGGCGAGGTCAGCCACGGCTTTTGATACTAAAATGGAATTGGCATCAGGCGCCGCCCCGGTGCGGGCCGAAATAAATCCCCCCGCTTGTTGAATTTTATCAAAAGCTGAACGCTCGACCACGAGATCCTTAATAATCGGAAAGGCCGTCGCCCGGAATGGCTCCACCACAATCACATCACCCGCCTGAAAGCTCCGCATGTACACTTGGCAAGTCGCGACCCCTTTGCCGGGACCGTGAGGCTTCCCGTTGATGGAGCAGGAACAGGTGCCACAGATCCCCTCGCGACAGTCGTGCGCGAAGGCGATGGGCTCTTCATTGCTGACCGTCAGGCCGTCATTGACGACATCGAGGAGCTCGAGAAAAGACATGTCAGGACTGACATTATGCGCGGGGTAATCGACAAATTTACCGGGCTGCGCTGGACTGGCCTGCCGCCAGACGCGCAGGGTGACAGAGAAAAGTTTCTTAGCAGGAGTGGAGGCGACCATGGTGAATTGCGGGGGCTTACTTGTAGGAGCGCACGGACATCTTAGTGAATTCGTAATTGAGCGGCTCGATATTGCGCAGCGGCTTCTGGCCGGGACCCTGATATTCCCAAGCGGCGACATGACCAAACTTCTCGTCATCACGCTTACACTCCCCGTCAGGATATTGATATTCCTCACGGAAATGGCCGCCACAGCTTTCCTCTCGGGTGAGGGCGTCACGGCACATAAGCTCACCAAGATCGATAAAATCAGCCACGCGGCCGGCCTTTTCCAAAGATTGATTCAGGGTCTCGGCTGAGCCGGGCACCTTGACGTTAGCAACAAACTCTTCCCGCAGGGCCGGAATCTTTTGCAAGGCGCTCTCCAGCCCCTGCTTGGTCCGTGCCATGCCGCAATGCTCCCACATGATCTTGCCGAGCCGCTTATGAAAATGGCTCACGGGCTCTTTCCCTGGATTATTGAGCAACTGCTGCGTCTGGGCGCTGACGCTTTCCGCCGCTTGTTTAAATTCTGGTCGATCGATATTCGACTGGGCGCTGGGCTTTTGCTGCGCGAGGTAGTCACCGATGGTATAGGGAATGACAAAATAGCCATCAGCTAAACCTTGCATGAGGGCGGAGGCCCCGAGGCGATTAGCGCCATGATCCGAGAAATTGGCCTCCCCGAGCACGAAGAGCCCAGGGACATTCGACATTAGGTTATAGTCTACCCACAATCCGCCCATGGTGTAGTGCACCGCTGGGAAAATTCGCATGGGAGCCTGGTAGGCGTTCTCCGCGGTGATCTCGTGGTAAATATCAAAAAGATTACCGTAACGCTCCCGGACCGCCGGCTCGCCGAGCCGCTTGATCGCGTCAGCAAAATCGAGATAAACCCCTAAGCCGGTCTCGCCCACCCCGCGGCCCTCATCGCACATGCGCATGGCGGCCCGTGAAGCCACATCGCGCGGCGCGAGATTGCCAAAGCTCGGGTAAATTCGCTCAAGATAATAGTCGCGATCCGCCTCCGCAATCGCGCTCGGCTCTTTCTTAATGTCGGCTTTGTTTTTGGGCACCCAGATGCGGCCGTCATTGCGCAGCGACTCGGACATCAAGGTGAGTTTTGACTGATAGTCACCGCTCACGGGAATGCAGGTCGGATGGATTTGAGTATAGCACGGATTTGCCATGCAGGCCCCGCGTTTGTAAGCTCGCCAAATGGCTGTGGTGTTCGACTGCCGCGCGTAGGTCGAAAGATTAAACACGTTGCCGTAGCCCCCAGTGGCTAAAATCACGGCGTCCGCACTGTGGCGCGTAATCGCCCCCGTCTTAAGATCACGCACAATCACACCTTTGGCGTGCCCATCAACGATGACCAGATCCAGCATCTCAGAGTTAGGGTGCAGCTCGACCGCGCCCTGTCCCACCATGCGCGAGAGCGCCGAATAAGCGCCGAGCAACAATTGCTGGCCCGTCTGGCCGCGAGCGTAAAAAGTGCGCGAGACTTGGGCGCCGCCAAACGAGCGATTGGCTAAGTGGCCGCTGTACTCTCGCGCGAAAGGCACCCCCTGCGCCGCGCATTGATCGATGATGTTAGCGGACACTTCCGCGAGTCGGTGCACGTTCGCTTCCCGCGCACGATAATCCCCGCCCTTCAGCGTGTCGTAAAATAGGCGATGCACGGAGTCGCCATCGTTCTGATAGTTTTTCGTGCCATTGATGCCGCCCTGGGCGGCAATCGAGTGAGCGCGCCTCGGACTATCCTGGAACACAAAACTTTTCACGCGGTAACCCAGCTCCGCCAGCGTGGCAGCCGCTGAAGAACCGGCGAGACCAGCCCCGACCACGATGATTTCGTATTTCCGCTTGTTGGCCGGATTAACGAGTTTGATCTGGGTCTTATGCTGCTGCCATTTATCGGCGAGCGGGCCGGAAGGAATCTTAGAATCAAGTTTGGCCATGGCGAAAAATATTAAACGTGGGCCTTAACCCAACCGCCAAGAATAGCGAGGGGGATAGCCGCATTAAGGAGAAAATAGCCCCAGCAGTATACCCGCGCAAAGCACTCAAGGCCACGCGTCCAGCGTTCGTTTTTAAAACCAAGCGTCTGCACGAGGCTCACCACGCCATGGGCCAAGTGGTAGCTCAGTAAACCGACCGCGAGGATGTAGAAAAAAGCGACTCCGGGGCGGCTGAAACCTTGCACCATCATGGTGTGCACATCGCGGACCAGCGTGCCGTCCGCCAAGGCAAACGAATGCCGACTCCACTCTGGATGCTGCACCCGGAAGGTAAAATCGAGCAGGTGATAGATCAAGAAAGCCAACACCACGAGGCCGGTGCGCGCCATGACGCGCGAGGCGAGGCTGGCGCGGTTAGTGTGATTCACCCCGTAATTCATAGGCCGCGCCGCGATATTTTCCCGCGTGAGCTGAATAGCCAACCACACATGAACGACCACACAAGCGAGGAGGAAGAATCGCGCAAGCCAGAGTCCAATGCCGAGCGACTCCAACATATGCCCATAGGCATTAATTTTTTGCGGCGGCAGAAAGATCTGCAAGTTGCCGAGCAAATGCCCGGTGACAAAACCGACCAGCACGAGCCCCGTCAGGGCCATTAAGATTTTCTTGCCAATCGAGGAATTAAAGAGCGAACCAAGGATATTCATTACAAATCTGCGTGCGAAGGAAAGTGGCAGGGCGGGGGTAACTAAGTGATAGAAAAAGATACGATAAACCCGCAGAATGTAAACGGAGCAGCATCGCGCCTATCTCTTTATTAGTGAACCTACCGGAGGCGAGAAGCTAGGGTGTAGCCTCAGCGCCCAAGCGGCTTAAGCAGCGAGAATTTTCCGCTCGCGGCCGGTTGAATGAATTTACGCCGAAAGAGATTTACCCGGACCCCCACACCGAGCGCGGTCGCGATCGCCTCAGCCATACCCCGCGGGGCGCTGACATCCGCAACGTACTGAAAATCCCAGCGCAGATCAGAAACTTGGACGAGGCTCCAGTGCCAGCACGCGAATACCTCGGGCAGAGCCGCATCAATATCGCTCGAGGAAATGACCTGCCCAGCAGCATTAAAATGTAAGTCTCGTTCGCGACCCAAGATCCGGTAGCCGGTGGGCATACGCTGGACGATATCCCCCGTAAAATACCGCAATAGCGGCATGGCCTCGCGATCCCGCGTCGTCACGTTGAGCTGAAAAATATCCGGCACCAGCGCCCGCCAAGGGACGAGTTCGACGAACGCATTTTCGTCAATGACCCGCAGGTTATCACCAAATGCATCGCCCACAAAAATATAGCCCGCCTCCGTCGAGCCATAGAGATCGACCTGCACCGCGGGAAAAGCTTCGGCAATCCGCCGACTGTGCTGGCGACTGGCCTTGCCGTAAGTGAGAATGATCGTGCGCACGCTGGGCACGGCGACTCGCCGTTTTTGCACCGCCCGCGCCAGCATCGAGAGATAAACGGGCTCACCTTCTAAGACTTCGGGCTGGAGCGCCTGTAATTCTAACACGATGCGATCCCATTCCGCTTCTGCGAAAACAAAAGGATCACTGGATAAATTCAAATAGACCGTCCCAGCAAAGTAGCGGTGAGGGAAAGGGTGATCCTCATAGGGACATAGATTACTCGAACAGCCGATCGGGGCCAGGACGGCCTTACGATAAGGGCGGCGCGCATAAGGGGCGAGCTGCGGATGGGCGAGATAAGCCCGTTGCAATTGGGCATGCCACCAACCCTCTTCCATGACCACGGTCATGGGCTGAGCGGTTGAACCCGAGGTGTGCTCGTATTCGTATTTTTTATTCTGCAAGCCGCGCTCAATGACTGCGTAGTCAGCAAAAAAAGCCGTGTGCCCGCGGGTCAAAATCTCCTGCTTCGTCAGAGTGGGCAGATCGCGATAACAAGACCACTGCAAGGCCGCCGGATGCAGCGGAAAGCGCTCTGCATAAAGCGGGCTACGGCGATAAATTGCGCGAATCTCCTGCTCTAGGGCCGTCGGCAGATTTCCATCACTCCCTGCGCCCAAGGCCGCGGGGGCATTGGCAAACAAGGAGGCGACAGCCGTAGTTTTCATGCGAGGATCTCAGTGAAATTCCAGCGAGGGTAAAGTCAAACGCCGCTCATTAATTTAGCCTGCTTTAATTCGGCCCAGACAGGGGTAAACAATAGGAGCGCATTAAGTACGAGCGCGTGTGTAATCCCGCCGTGATAAGCGAGCGCATAGACTGCCTCAACGGGTTGCGTGGTGATGGCAAATTCTTCATCGGGATCCCACGCAAGTTCCGCCGAACGCTGCGCGGCCTCCACCAAAACTAAATGGCAGTAATTATTCTGCATCGCGGGATTGGGGCGTACACTCCCCAGCAAGCGCGCCCGGGCCCCCACGTAACCAGATTCTTCACGCAACTCGCGAAGCCCCGCCGTAACCGGATCCTCGCCGGGCTCCATCACGCCGCCGGGAATTTCCAAAGAGAAATCATTAGTCCCAAAACGAAACTGCCGCACCAGCACGAGTTGGTGATCAGGAGTCAGGGCGAGCACATTGACCCAATCCGGGGCTTCGATTACAAAAAAATCCTGCTCGCGCGCGCGTTGCGGGTGCTGGAAAATCGCACGCGTTACATCAAAAATTCGCGTCGTCGCATGAGGCTCCGCGCGAATTTTCTGCCAACGCCGCGGCTCAGGCGGAACCGAGGTCAGGCGAGGGGCGCGGGGCTCATGGGCCATAGCAGGGTACAAAGGAGCTTAGCCAAAAAAAATGCCCCCAGGACACGAGGTCTTGGAGGCAAGAATTTTTGAAAGCAAAATTACTTCTTAGGAATCTTAATCTTTTGGCCCACGCGCAGCCTGGCGGGATCTAAGCCAGGATTCTCGGCGAGAATATGGTCGGCCTTGGTGGCGAATTTCTTTGCGATCTTGGAAATCGTGTCACCTGGGGCGACGCCATAATTGCCGTTGGCATCAACCGTGCCAGTGGCCACGCCCGCGGCTTTGCCCGCCGGACCAGCGGCACGAGCCTTGAGCGATTCTTCGATCTTGGTGATCTTACCGTTGATGGTGCCGATCTCGGCGCCAACTTGATCAAGCGCGCCTTGGATGCCGGTGCGGATACCCTTGATGTCAGCCTCTGACTTCGCGGCCGAAGAGCGTACCTCGGCCTCGATGGTGGCGATCTTAGCGACTTCGTCGCCTTGCGCGGCCACGGTCTTTTGGATCGTGGAAAGTTTAACGAGTGCCACGATCGAGAGGACCAGGGCGAGACCGCCGGCGATCACGCCAACGAGAGGCAAGATGCTGCCGGAGTTATTACTGTCGCGAGAAAGAGTATCCATTTGTTTAAGAGTTTGAGGAGAAGTATGTAGTGGAGGCCCCACGGGTGAGGCAAGCAGGATTTCAAATCCTTTTGCAGGCGGATTTCGCAACCCAATTGCAGTTTTCTGCCTGAGGAGTTGACTCGCCCTACAAAAGCCCCTGCCATGAACTCTTATTGGTAACGGGGTGTAGCTTAGTCTGGTAGAGCGCCTGGTTTGGGACCAGGAGGTCGTAGGTTCGAAGCCTATCGCCCCGACCAATTATTAAAAAACCACCTATTCACGTAGGTGGTTTTTTAGTTTTTAAACTCTCCGCGAGCGCTTACTTTCCCGTCTTAAAATTAAGCCCGGCCACGGGAGCAGAAACGGCCGAATTGTCTGCCGGCAAAGTGCTCAAGAGCATCGTCGCCCGCTGGGCCCACGCGCCAGCCGCCTCGATCTGGCTAATTTGTTCGGCTAATTGCTTAACTTCAACCGCCTGGCCCGCCGCCGCGGCGATGGAGGCGAGATGATATGTAGCTTCGGCCCGCACGCTTTTCAATAAAGTCGCATCCGCGCTTAATTTCTTAAGCGCAGCTTCTCCTGCCGTCTTTTCGGCCCCACTGAATTGGCTAATGGCGGCGCCGAGTCGAGCGCGGCCCACGAGGGCTTCATTTTTGAGCTGGCTAGCGGCTTTAGTATAAGCCGGCGCCGCGCCCGTGAAATCACCCGCCGAAAATTTATCATCGGCCAACTTGAGATAAGCCACCCCAGCCAGCGCATGCCCCGCATGCGCTGCGGCAAAAGCGGCTAAACGAGTCGGTTGCTCCGCAATTCGAGCATATTCAGCCTGCACCTCAGCCTCATGTTGGGCCGCAAAATATTGCCAACCTTCTCTTACAACAATGGCGGCCAAGGCAGCGGCGCATACCCCAAAGATGAAATTGCGATTCTTCGCCCAAAAGGCATGCACGATAGCCTCAAAGCTGGGCGCAGCCACGGGAGCGGTGGCAGCATCAGCGAGAGGAGAATCTGGAGTGGTCGGGGGAAGTTGGCTCATAGAGCCATGAAAGAGAGCAAATGCTCCGCCGCCTGTAAATGCCTGAAATAGCCCGATCCGGCCTTGGCCCAGCCAGACGTCAGACCGGCAGCCTTAATCGAAGACCACCGTCTTGTGACCGTAAACCAGAATACGATTTTCTAAATGCCAGCGCACCGCCTGCGCTAAAACTGATTTTTCCAAATCGCGGCCTTTGCGTATCAGATCCTCAACATTATGTCGGTGAGTAATGCGCGCCACATCTTGCTGAATAATGGGGCCATCATCGAGCACGGCGGTCGCGTAATGGGCTGTCGCGCCGATTAATTTGACCCCCCGCTCATGCGCCTGGTGGTAAGGTCGACCACCGGCAAACGCGGGCAAAAAGGAATGATGAATATTGATCACCGGCCGGCCAAAATTTTTCAGGAAATCAGCCGACAGAACCTGCATATAACGGGCGAGCACCACAAATTCTACGCCCGCCGCACGGAGGATTTCTAATTGTTGTGCTTCGGCGCGAGCCTTGGTTTCGGCCGTGACCGGCACGTGATGGAAAGCGAGTCCGTAATGCTGCGCCGCGGAGGCGAGCTCAGCATGATTGGAAAGCACACACGTGAAATCTCCGGCAAACTCCCCCGCAACTCCGCGCAAGAGCAGATCATGAAAACAATGCGTGGCCCGAGAGACAAATAAAGCCCCGCGGGGGCGATGCGACGAGCGGGCGACTTGTGCGACCATCCCAAGCGTGGCCGCAAAGGCCTTAAATTCAGCTGGCTCCGTGGCAGCACTGTCGGCCGCAGGCACCCATTCGATGCGCTGAAAAAATTCGCCGGCCTCCATGTCACGGTGTTGATCGGCGTGCAGAATATTGCCGTGACGGGCAAAAATCCAACTCGCCGTCTTGGCGACGAGCCCAGCCTGATCAGGGCCGTGCAAGAGAGCAACGAGCGTGGTGGGGGTCGACATAAGCCTGATCACATTGGCACAACATTGCCGCGATATTGCTGCAATGGGCGCACGTTTACCCGCTTCTGTTTCATCGCCCGGATTCCGCCGAGTGCCGCCTGGGCGCCCGTGAGAGTCGTCATGATACAAACTGAGTTGGCCACCGCCGCCGCCCGGATCGCGTTCTCATCCAGGCGCGGCATCATGCCTTTGGGCGTGTTGATAACCATCTGGATTTCGCCGTTCTTAATCAGGTCCACACTGTTCGGCCGACCTTCGAGCAGTTTATTAACAAATTGCACCGGCACGCCACTTTGCTGCAGCAGTCGGGCCGTGCCACCCGTTGCGACAATCGCGAAGCCCAGTTCGACAAAATTCTTGGCGAGCTCCACGGCACTAGGCTTATCGGAATCCTTAACGCTCAAGAAGATTTTCCCACTCAGCGGCAAACCTGGCTTGGCGGCCATCTGAGTTTTAGCGAAAGCGATACCCAGATCATCATCCATCCCCATCACTTCGCCGGTGGCGCGCATCTCGGGCCCGATGACAATCATCGCGCCGGGAAAACGGGCAAAGGGGAAAACGGCTTCCTTCACGCACCAATGCTTGGGCTTCACTTCTTGCGTAAAGCCGAGTTCCGCCAATTTTTTGCCGGCCATAACCTTGGCCGCCAATTTTGCCAGTGGGACGCCGATCGCCTTGGCCACAAAAGGCACGGTGCGCGAGGCCCGTGGATTCACTTCGAGCACAAAGAGCTGCTGATCCTTGATCGCAAATTGAATGTTCATGAGCCCCACCACCTTCAGCGCCTTCGCCAAGGCGTACGTCGCCTGCCGCACCGTCTGCAACATCGCGGCCGACAGCGTGTGGGGAGGCATGACCATGGCCGCATCACCGGAATG
>SXZN01000158.1 GCA_005787865.1 Opitutaceae bacterium
ACGAAATGCCGACACCAACCCTGCGCCAACCAGGGCGTCACAATATTCTGCATCACGTGATGCGGCTCCTCCACCAGATCACAAAACAGCCAATCATAGACTACCCCCGGCGGGGGTTGAAATTTGAACGCGTCTTCCAGCCGGTGAGTTATGAGCGGATGACCGAAAGCCCCGCCCTTGAGCGGGCCATTGTCGATCGCCACCACGGTAGCCCCACGCTTAGCGGCACTGTAACTCCAGCCACCAGGAGCCGCGCCGAGATCGACGACCGTCTCGCCCGCCTGCGGCTCACGCCCGAGCACGATGTAAGCCTCTTCTACTTTAAGATAAGAGCGGGACGGCGCGGCATCATCATCCGCCATGCGCCGCTGTCCACCCAGCCAAGCTTCGCGGGAAACAAAGATCCGGCCAAAATCCGCGAAAAATACAAACAGCCCTCGCGCCGCGCCGCCCCCCCGCGGCAGATCTGGCACCGCGAGTTTTGCAATGCGCGATAATTTTTTCTTTAACAACTCAGCAAACGCTTTCTCCACGGCGCTCGCCCGGCGACCGAGCCCGACCACTTCTGGCACCATCTGAGCAACACAGGGCCAAGGCGCTTCGATCCGCTCTCCGCGTAAGCTTTCAAAAAAATAATCAGCCAACTGCGCCGCTAAAGCATTCACCGACTCACCCTTTAATTCCCGGGGAGCCAAAAGGGTTAATTGCGGGAAAATCATCGCCGCTACCGCAGGCGGTTCAGCCAGCCCAGCGACGGTGGGCGCCATTACTTTCGCGGGCGATTCCCGACTCGCCCGTACCCAACCCGGCCCTTTCTCAGCCACGACGAGTCCGGCCAGCACCAGCTCGCGCTCGAGGAGCGATTCATAACCGAACTGGCAAAGGCAGAGCATGCCCTACCCTTACGGGCAATCTTGCCGCCGCCGAGAGGAAAATCTTGCGCCTTACTGCTACGCTCCACCCTAAAATCTCCGTGCCTTTTTCTCGGGGGCGCGTTCAATAGTACTTTCTCATGCGCCCGCTGACTTCCGATCTTCGCATCCAAACTGCGCGCCCCCTCATCTCGCCCGCCATCCTCGAAGAGGATCTGCCGCTGACCGAGTCCGGCGCGACGCTGGTCAACACGGCGCGGCACGCAATTGGGCATATCTTACGGGGTCAAGACGACCGCCTATTGGCCATTGTCGGCCCCTGTTCTATTCATGATCCGGCGGCGGCTCTGGAATACGCGCAGCAACTGCAGCCCGTCGCCACCCGCCTCGCGCGCGACTTGCTGATTGTTATGCGCGTTTATTTTGAAAAACCCCGCACCGTCGTTGGCTGGAAAGGCCTCATCAACGACCCCCACCTCGATGGCAGTTTTCAAGTCAACACCGGCTTGCGCTTAGCCCGCCGGCTCCTGCTCGATATCAACGCTCTAGGCCTGCCCATCGGCACGGAATTTCTCGATACCACCCTTGGACAATATTATGCGGACCTCGTAGCTTGGGCCGCCATCGGCGCCCGCACGACCGAAAGCCAAATTCATCGCGAACTCGCTTCCGGCCTCTCGATGCCAGTCGGTTTTAAAAATCGCACCGACGGTGATCTGCAGGTCGCGGTTGATGCCATTGTGTCCGCCCAGCATCCCCACTCTTTTCCTTCCCTCACCCGCGAAGGCGCACCCGCGATCCTCAGCACCACCGGCAACCCCGAAGGTCATCTCGTACTGCGCGGGGGCAGTCGCACCGGACCAAATTTTAACCGCGCCGCCGTCCAGACCGCCGTGGCTCTGCTCAAGCAATCGACGGCGGCGCCGGTCGTGCTCATCGATTGCAGTCACGGCAATAGCGGCAAAGAGCCCGCCGCCCAGATCACCGTGGCTCGGGATATCGCCGACCAAATTGGAAGCGGCGAACGCGCAATCATCGGCGTCATGCTCGAAAGCAATCTCGTCGCCGGCAGCCAAAAACACGAGCCGGGCAGCGCTTTGGTTCATGGGCAAAGTATCACCGACGCTTGCCTCTCCTGGCAGGAAACTCTCCCCGCACTCGAGCAATTAGCCCAAGCCGTAACGGCTCGGCGCCGCAGTCGAGCCTGAATTTTTTCGCGATGCGCGTGCTTATCGCCTTCGATAAATTTAAGGACGCGCTGTCGGCCGCCGAAGCCTGTGCGGTGGCCGCGACGACCCTGCGAATCCAATCGCCTGATTGGCAACTCGATCTCTGCCCGCTCACCGATGGGGGCGAAGGCTTCGGCGAAACTCTCACCACTGCGGCCCACGGCGAAATACGCACCCCCCTTGTCACCGGCCATCGCGGGCAGCCAATCAAGGCCCGACTCGGATTCATCACCGCCAACAATGTTCCCGCGAACGCGACTCGACACCTCGCGTTGGAAAATAATCCGAGCGTCATCAACGCGCCCCTCGCGATCGTCGATCTGTCATCCGCCAGCGGACTCGCCTTACTGGCGCCCAGCGAACGCGATCCCTGGCAAACTTCCACCGACGGCACCGGCGAACTCGTGCGGCTCGCCGCGGAGGCCGGGGCGGGCACGATCTTAATGGGCGTCGGTGGCAGCGCGACTAATGACTTGGGACTCGGCGCACTCGCCGCCTTGGGTTTTAAATTTTATGACGGCGCGGGCGCCGATCTCGGAGTGCCCACGCCCGCTCGCTGGTCGCAAATTCAGCGCATTGATCGATCAGGCGCGAAAAATATTCCCCCTATTTTTATCGCCTGCGATGTCACGAACCCACTCCTCGGTCCCCGCGGAGCCACGACGACCTTTGGTCCACAAAAAGGATTACGCGCTGCCGATATCGCGGCACTCGAGGCTCAGGCCGCGCGTCTGGCCACCCTCCTCTGCGCGACGTGCGAACAACCCCTCACCCTGGCGCAGACTCCCGGAGCCGGCGCGGCCGGCGGCATCGCCTTCGGACTGATGGTCGCGTACGGTGCAAAATTAGTACCGGGCTACGACCTCGTGTCTGACTGGCTAAATTTATCCAGCCGACTGCAGGCGGCCGATCTCATCTTAACCGGAGAAGGCCGCTTTGATCTCACTTCGCTGCAGGGCAAAGGCCCCGGCTCACTGGTCAGCGCCGCTCGACGACTCGGCAAACCTGTCCATGTTTTCGCCGGCAGCCTAGGCTTACCTGCCGATCGCGAACTCCATGCCATCACACCAGCTGACCTGCCACT
>SXZN01000159.1 GCA_005787865.1 Opitutaceae bacterium
AAAAAGCAGATATTCCGTCTGATAAATATTTATTCCGCTCGCGCAAGATGGCGTAAAGCCGGCGCGAGGTCAGGAAAATCAAACTGAAAGCCCGCTGCTAATAAACGGCTGGGAACACAAACTCGCCCCCCGAGAATCAGCGTAGAGTCAGTTTTCATTAAGTAGCGCGCCGCCAGTTTAACTAAAAACGCTGGCGCGGGCGGCGTCCACGGGCGCTGCCACGATTGGCGCAACGTCGCCATGAAGAGCGCATTGGTCACCCCCGACGGGGCGCAGACATTATAAACCCCCGTAAGCTCTGGCTGTAAAATAGCCTGTTGGAAAACTCGCCGCACATCCTGCTGATGGACCCAGGCAAACCCTTGGGTCCCGGCCCCCGCCGCCCCGCCGAGAAAAAATTGCGTTAACCGCGCCAGCAGTGGATAGGCCCCGCCGTGAGCGTCCAGCACCACCCCAAGCCGCAAGATGACCGGTCGTGTTTTAGCCGGACAAGCCGCTTGAAAGGCAGTTTCCCACTGCCGACACACTTCCGCTAAAAAATCGGTGCCGACCGGTGCCGCCTCATCACAGTGCGCCACACCCGCAAAACCGTAGTAACCAACCGCGCTGGCTTGCACCCAAACCGGTGGCGGCTGAGAGCATTCCGCCACCGCTCGCCCTAGGGCGGCCACCGCCCGCAAACGAGAGTGAAGAATCTCGTGACGATGCTTGGGGGTGAAAACACAATTAATACTTCGGCCCACTAAATTTACTAAGGCCACTGCGCCCTCTAGCTCTGCCGCCCACGGACCATGTTCTGCTCCGTCCCAATAAACTAACCGAACCCGCGCGGCCAAAATAGGCTCAATCGCCAGCTGTTGCTGGGGCGTACGGGTTAAAACAACCACGTCCCAACCCATTTTTACCAGGTCCTGAGCCACGGCTCGACCAAGCAACCCACTGCCCCCTGCCAGAATAACTTTAGGCCTCATTACGATCAGTAAAAGCCGCTTCCTTTTTTAGGCAAACCTCCCTTGGCCTTCATCAGGGCAGGGCGAGCAGGGCGCGGTGCAAGATGGATTGCCTCGTTGCGGTGCTGCTCGCAATGACAAGGGCGCCGCATGTGTTCCGCTCTTATTAATTTCTACGACTTAACCCGCGAGGAACTTCGCCAGCTTGTCGTCCGCTGGGGCTTTAGCCCAACCCACGCCGCACGCCTTTGGCGCTATAGTTATAGAGAGGGCTTAACTCATTGGGCGGAAATGCATGAGCTGCCGAAGCGCTTTAGGGCCCAAGCAGAAAGTGCCTTAACTTTTTCTCGTCTACCCGTCGCCGTTGAAACCCACAGCCTCGATGGATTTACCCGCAAATACTTACTGGCCCTCAACGATGAGCGGAAAATCGAAACTGTTCTGATGCGTTACACCGGCCGCGTGACCGCGTGCATCAGCAGCCAGGCTGGTTGCGCGATGGGCTGTGTGTTTTGCGCTACGGGACAAATGGGGTTCGTCCGCCACCTCAGCGCGGGTGAAATTGTGGCGCAAGCGCTGCATGTGGACCAAGCCCTGAGGCATACCGCGCCAGCACGAGGGCCAGTGTTCCTCGAGAGAGCCAACGCCCGCGTGGCTCTTACTGAAACATCGCCCGACCGATCACCCGCTTTAGCCAATCCCCACAGCGCCTCCCCCCATGAACGCCACGAGCGACTCCGCAACATCGTCCTGATGGGGATGGGCGAGCCGCTCCATAATTATGATGCGGTACTAAAAGCGGTTGATATTTTGTGTGACCAAACCGGCCTAGCGCTTGGCGCAAAGAAAATAACCCTGAGCACCGTGGGGGTTATTCCTGGCATTATCCGGCTCGCTGATGAAGCGCGTGCCGTCAGCCTCGCGGTCTCTTTGCACGGCGCCACGCAGGCTGAACGGGCGGCGCTGGTCCCGGTGGCAAGTAAGTGGCCCTTGGATGCCTTGATGGAGGCGTGTCGTTATTATAGCACCAAGCTCCAGCGCAAAATATTTTACGAATGGACGCTCATTGAGGGAAAAAACGATTCCGTCACAAGCGCTCATGCCGTTGGCAAATTACTCCAAGGCCAACCCGCCCAAGTTAATCTCATCCCCCTAAATCCCACTTCGGGTTATGGGGGTGCCCCCACTGGCCAAGAAGCCGCGCGCCGCTTTCAACAAGTCCTCGCTGATTATGGTCTGCCGAGCACTGTGCGGCAGCGCCGAGGGATTGATATCGCCGCTGGCTGTGGCCAGCTAGCGGCCATAAAGTAACTTTTTGCCTTTGCCAAAGAGCGCGCAGCCTCTAGATCTACACACCCATGAAATCTTCTATCCCCTTCCTTCCCGCCCTCCTCGCCCTAGCGCTGGCGGCTCCACTCACCGCTCAAACCACCCCAGCGGCAGTGATTAAAACCGTCGAGCCAGTTCGTCTGGCTTACGTTAACAGCTCAGCCTTTCTGGATGAGCAGGCTGGCATCAAACAACTCGTGAAAGTTGCCCAAGGACTGGAGCTCGAGTTTAGCGGCACCCAAAGCGAACTCTCCCTGCTAAATGAAAAGCTTCGGACCATTGTGGGCGAGCTCACCAAACTTAATGCCGATCCTGTGGCCAACGCCAAAGCAATGGCAGAGCAGCAAGCGGCTGGGCAAAAATTACAACAGGAACTGCAAGGCAAACAACAAGCCGCCCAAGAGGCTTATAATAAACGCGTCCAAGAACTGCAGGCTCCGATTGCCGCCGAAATCGGCAAAGAGATCGGCGCTTTCTCCAAGGAGCGCAACATCGACCTCTTGCTTGATTTGGCTAAACTGGGTGAAGCGGTGCTGAACGCTAAGCCCGAGCTCGATCTAACGAGCGATTTCGTTAAATTCTATAACACCCGCCACCCGTAATCTTCCGGATAATTTGCTCCTTAGGCCCAGCGTTACGCTGGGCCTTTTTTATACCTACTAACCACGGTAAAGGCTAACCCACCCATTTTGTTTCCCCAAAATCAGGCACGGCAAAATCCATCGGTTCTAAGCCGTGGGTGATTCTCGCCGCGGCGAGGGCCATCGCCGGATCGTCAATTCCTTCATCCGTTAGTTGAAAGGTGCCAAAGTGCATCGCCCAACTTTGCCGCGAGCCGACCGCTTGGTGAATCTTGACCGCCTCATCTGGCGTGCAATGCACCGGTTGCATGAACCAACGGGGTTCGTAAGCGCCAATCGGTATTAACGCTAAATCAAAAGAGCCTAAACGTGCGCCGATTTCCTTAAAAGTCTGATTATAGCCAGAATCCCCCGCAAAATAAAATTTCCCCGTCGGGGTCTTAAGGGCAAAGCCACCCCACAGGGTTTGGCAGCGATCCCAAGGCCAGCGGGCTGAAAAATGCTGCGCGGGAGTCCCCGTTACCTCGAGTCCTCGCCCGGCTTGATGGGTCTGCCACCAATCGAGCTCTACGACATTCTTTACGCCGCGTTTTTCTAACCACGCTTTATTGCCAAGCATCGTGATAAACTGCGGTTGATGCTCGCGGGCCAACCAGCGCAAAGTGGGTAAATCAAGATGATCATAATGATTGTGGCTGATGAGGACGACCTGGATTGGCGGCAGCTCGGTTAATTTTAAAGCCGGCGGCCGTACCCGCTTAGGCCCGACCCAAGGGAAGGGACTGGCCCGCTCAGAAAAAACAGGGTCCGTCAGTAAATTCAGATTAGGCTGCTGAAGCAAAAAAGTAGAATGCCCGATAAAGGTAACGGCGGTTTTTCCGCTTGAGCTTGGCTGGGGGACAAGAGCTTCGCGGTTCGGCCGAAGAGCCTTAGGCCAATTGATTTTCTGCCGTAAAATTAAGCGCTGATAACCCCATTTAATTAAGGCTGAAAAAGCGGCCGCTGGCCGTTGGCCCCTCGGGTTAAAAAAACGCTGCCCGTCAGAATGATCACTGACGGGAAAGCGCAACCGGGGCGCCATAAATTAGGCGGTAGATCCAGCTACTTTGCGCCGCGCTTGCTCCCAAAAGGCCAAGAGGGCGCGGAAATCCTGTTCCTTGCTGCCGCTATGAATAACATAATCATAGGAATTCCGTTCCGCCATTTCTAGCTCCGCACTTTGTAAACGCCGCGCAAGCTCCTCCGCACTTACCGGCCCACGCCCCTGTAACCGCTCCCGCAGGACATCAAAAGAATCGGGGGCGACAAAAATAGTAACCAGGCGAGTTTTGAGCAAAGGAAGGGTATCCGCAGCGGCCCGGATATTGCGCACGCCCTGAACGTCAACGTTTGCGGTTAAGTTAGTCTGCGGTAACCGCCCGAGAATAGCGGACTTTAGCGTGCCGTAACGATATTTACGATGCACCCAAGCCCACTCCAGAAATTCTCCATTCACTAAGCGCGCATCAAACTCCTCTTCAGTTAAAAAGTGATAATCGCGGCCATTTACTTCATTCGCGCGCGCTGGTCGCGTCGTGGCCGTAACCACTCGTTCAAACCCAGCCACCTCCGCTACCAAGCGATCACAGAGCGTGCTTTTACCAACCCCAGCAGGACCCGCCAAAATAAGGAGCACCGTGGAGGTCGAATCGAGCGTCGCCATAGCTTAGTAAGTAAACGCGGCGATTGCGGTGGCTAGCCCGTAAAGAAGCAAGCCGCCCCCTAACCACCGCGGCCGCCCAGGTTCTTGAAAAAGCCACCCCAAGAAATCCCGCAAGCGATAAGGCGCGGCCGCTAAATAAAGCGCGAGACACAATCCGCTATAAATGGCGCTGACCAACAAAAGCCGCTGGGGATATTGATACTCCATGTAAGCGGAATTAAGCAGTGGCTCCGCGCTTAATAACATCAGCGCACTCCCACCGCGCACCGCGAGAAAGTCGGGCGCATAAATAAAAGCCAGCACCGCTAAGACCGCAAAGCCCGCCATAATCGGTTGCGGGGTCTGCACAAAAATAAGATCGGACTCACCAAGTTGTGAAATTCGCCAGATAAACCAACCCGCCGCTGAACCAAAGAGCAAACCCGCGGCCCAGCCTGAGCGCAGCCCAGCCCGCGCGCTCGAACCGATCAACGAATGATTCCAGACCAGCAGCCCACCCACGATGGTGAGAAACAGTCCGGCTAAAAGGGTGGCGAGGAAAAGAGACATAAGTGCGCCCCCTTTCTCTTACTCGTTCTCTTTCTCCACAAGCTCAGAACTCTCTATTACTGGGCCGGCCACCAAAATACTTTAGCTTAAACCCCCACCAAACTAAGGGTCCCGTAAAGCACGGCCGTCGTGGCCCGCTCGATCTTAACCGCCACCAATTCGCCGATTAAACGGTCGTTAGCTTCAAAGTGAACTACCCGATTACCCGGCGTTCGCCCGGTATAACGCAGCCCCTTCTTGTCCCGTCCCTCCACGAGCACCTCTTGGCTGGTGCCAATTAATTGGCTATTTCGGCGGTTGGAATTGGCCGCCAGAATTTTCAATAAAACTTGGTTACGCTCCTCTTTAATATCATCAGAAACCTGTTCCCCGAACGTCGCAGCCGGAGTCCCGGTACGGATAGAATATTTAAAAATATAGGCCATATCATAGTTCCCTCGCTCAAAGAGCTCCCGAGTTTCCGCGAAATCTTCGGCGGTCTCGCCCGGGAAGCCGACAATTACATCCGTGGAAAAATACATGGCCGGCTGCACCGCCCGCAAGTCATCAACAATCTGACTGTAGCGTTCGCGGGTGTAGGGTCGGTTCATGGCCTTCAGAATTCGATTAGATCCCGATTGCAGCGGTAAATGCACATAGGGGCAGAGTTTATTCAAACGGCCATAAGCGGCGATTAAGTCGTCCTTAAAACCCCGCGGGTGGGGGGAAGTAAAGCGGATGCGCTGCAAACCAGGAATGCCGTTTACCTGCTCAAGCAGCTGCACAAAAGGTGTGACCCCGCCAGTGTGCTCATAGTCGCGCCGGCCGTAGCTCGTCACGATCTGCCCGAGCAAAGTTATTTCCTTAACGCCCCCCGCGACCAGTTTCTCGCATTCCTGAACAATCTCCTTCATGGGCCGAGAGCGTTCATCCCCGCGGGTTTTAGGAACGATGCAAAACGAACAATCCATATTACAACCCTGCTGAATCGAAACAAACGCGGTAACTTGTTTTTCGGCCAACATATGATCGCGGATGGTGTTTTGCGAACCATTTTCTGCCTCAAGGTCGATAATGGTGGCCCCTATCGGCACCCCAGCCGCCTGCGCCGCGCGCAGATTATCGAGATAATCGGGGACTTGGTGAAATTTTTGCGTGCCGATGATGAGATCGAGATCGGGTAGCTGATCCAGCAACTCCGCCCCACGATTCTGCGCCATACAGCCAAGGATTCCTAAAATAAAATCCGGATTCTTTTTTTTCCGGTTCGCGACATTCGCCGCCTTGCCGATCGCTTTTTGTTCTGCCGCATCCCGCACGCTGCAAGTATTGAGGAGTAAAATATCGCAATCTGCCTCTGGCCCCACCAGCCGGTAACCGCGCGCGCGCAATAAAGCAGCGACCGCTTCGCTGTCGCGCTCGTTCATCTGACAACCATAGGTTTTTATGTGGACTCGATTCATTAAACTAGCCGCCGCCCGACGGTAAAAAGCACCAGGAGGACGGTGGGGGTTAACTACCCGTCTACTCAGTCTGGTCAACGCGGTAAAAATAACCCCCGCCTCCACCTGTTTGCCGTCGATAAACAACCCCCAATTTCCCGCGGACTTACCGTAGCTTTCTATTCGCCAGCCCGCCGGCCCATGCTTTGCTGCCCTCATGGAATTATCTAATCGCCCAGGGGAACCAACCCCTTCGCTGGGACCAGAGAAGACTTCGGTTGCAGGCGGCCTGATGCCTCTACTCGCCGCGGCCCGCGAAAAATTAAAAAATAAAGACCTCCCGGCAGCTCTCGCCCTCTATGAATCTATCTTAGCAAACGCCAGTGACCGCAGCGATGTCCTCATGACGATATCCGCCGATCTTGGGACCAATGGTTATGTGCAGGAAATTATCGAATTACTCGCCCCTCGTTATGATGTGGAAAAACACGGCGCGCCGGCGGGCATTAATCTGCTGCAAGCTTACTTGGTCACCCGCAATGCGGAGGCGGCCCAACATCTTCTCGATCTATTGTTTTCCCTTGGCCGGCCAGAGCTGGAAGCGCGTTTAGTCGGTTTTTCTAATGCCGTTTCCGAGCTTTTTATTAGCGAAACAGAAGCGGAAAACACGGCCGAGCCCGGGAAAAAAATTAGCTTGGTCAGTATAAGTAAGCCCATTTGGTTTTATGGAGTCGAAGCCCTCGCGCCCCTCCTCTGGACGCGACCCTCGGGAAAGCTCCGCCGCGTCGCCTTCGCCCAGTGCGCTATGCTGGGATTGGAAAATTCTGTCGTCAGCGCCGCCCAATCAGAAAGCCTTACCGGTCAACTTTGCCGCGGGCTACCTTTGTGGCTGGCAGAAACATTTAGTTATAGTGCTGGCTATGCCCCGGTCGCAGCGATTGGCACCTTCGACAATGATTACGCTGTTTTTCCAATGGAGTGGACGGCTGAAAACTTGCGGCAACTCAACGATAGCACCGATGGCGGGCTTGATTATGTGGTTACAGGTACTTTGCGCAATCGGAACGATGATTTCGAATTAAGTATGCGGATTTGGGAGGTTAAGAAATTTCGAGAACTTAAGACTTTCTCGGCTCGTTGGACGCCCACTTCTGGCGATAGCGCTTTGCTACTACTCCAAGAGCAACTGTGTAAATATATGGAATGGACGGCGCTGCCCGCTCCAGCCCAAGAAATTTATTCCATTCCGGCCTCTCCCTTAACTTATATTTTGAGTTTGGGCGCAGCGCTTTCTTTTTTCCTGAGCGATAAAGGGGTTCTGGCCGCCAGCCAACAGCCGACCGACCTGACGGCTCTTCTGCGGGCCGCCCAATCAAATCCCGCTAATTCCACCGCGCAATTTATGCTTATTGCTGGTTTATTAAGACTCCCCGACCTCGGCCGCGCGCAAGAACCAGCCGCCTTCCTGCACGCGCAGGGTTGGCTAACCTCGCCTGCGGCCCAATCCTGTCAGATCTCCGATCTACAGGCTAAATTTAATTAAGGCTTAGGCCTCGAGTTGTGGGCGGGATGCTTCTGGCCAGTCAATATGGTAGAACTTGCCGCGCGGTTGGTCGGTGCGCTCGTAGGTGTGGGCACCAAAGTAATCGCGCTGCGCCTGGAGTAGATTGGCCGGCAGCCGGGCGGAACGATAGCTGTCGTAGTAGGAGAGGGCGGAACTGAACGTCGGTGCGGCGACGCCGCATTCGGCGGCGAGCGAGACGACCTTGCGCCAGTTCTCCTGCGCCTTTTTCACCGTTTTGTTGAAATACGGGTCGAGCAGCAGATTCGCGAGATGTGGATTCCGGGCATAGGCCTCGGTAATCTTTTGCAGGAAAGCGGCGCGGATGATACAGCCGCCACGCCAGATCTGGGCGATCTCGCCGAAATTGAGCGTCCAGTTGTATTCCTTCTGTGCAGTGCGCATGAGCTGGAAGCCCTGCGCATACGAACAGATCTTCGAGCAGTAGAGGGCGTCGTGGATTGCCTGCACGAGGGCCTTCTTGGAGCCACGGTATTTCTTGCCCGGGCCCTTTAAGATCTTCGAGGCGGCAACCCGCTCCTCCTTGATAGCAGAGATGCAACGGGCGAAGACAGACTCAGCAATGGTCGGGGCAGGGACGCCCATGTCGAGTGCGTTGGTCGAGGTCCACTTACCGGTGCCTTTCTGGCCGGCGGTATCCAGGACGATGTCGACGAAAGCTTTCTTTTTCGTGAGCGGATCCTTCTGTTTAAGGATGTCGGCCGTGATCTCGATGAGAAAACTGTCGAGTGCGCCGGCGTTCCATTCAGAAAAGATCGCGCCCATTTCAGCCGCCTTGAGGCCGAGTAGGCCCTGCATTAGAGCGTAGGCCTCGCAGATCATCTGCATGTCGCCGTCTTCGATGACGTGGTGGACCATCTTGACGTAGTGGCCCGCGCCATTCTCGCCAATGTAGGTGGCACAAGGCACGCCACCAATGATGGGACGGCCAGGCGCAGCGCCTGTCAGGGGTTGACCGGTCTTCGCATCAACCTTCGCGGCGACCGCATTCCAGATAGGGGCAAGTTCCTTATAAGCTGCGGCGTCACCACCGGGCATGAGGGCGGGACCGAAGCGAGCCCCTTCCTCGCCGCCAGACACGCCAGAGCCGATAAACCGAAGACCTTTATCCTTGAGGGCTTTTTCGCGGCGAATGGTGTCGGTCCAGAGCGCGTTACCGCCGTCGATGATGATGTCGGCGGATTCGAGCAGCGGCACCAGGCCGTCGATGACGGCGTCGGTCGCCTTGCCCGCCTGCACGAGAATAATCATTTTGCGCGGCTTAGCCAGGGAGGCGACGAACTCCGGGAGTGTCTTGGTGCCGACCACCCCACCGGGCGTGCCGAGATTCTCGGCAACGAATTTATCGGTTTTTTCTACCGTCCGATTAAAGACTGAGATTTGAAAGCCGTGATCAGCGATATTGAGCGCCAGGTTTTGGCCCATAACAGCTAAACCAATCAATCCGATGTCAGAGTGTTTTTTACTCATAAGTGTTACATCATTAGTACCAGCCACCCGAACACCAATCTGATTTTCGGCCCTGTTGTGTAATAAAACCAACTGATAGGCCTGATGAGGACTAAGGCGTCCGTTGCTGCTTGGTGGCGTAAGCACCCGCGCTTGGAAAAAATGGCGCTACCAACTGAACAATTGGCGTTAGAAATTTGGGTTCATTGCGGTTATAGACCCAGGAAAAAAATACCACCACCCCAACCACAAAGATTAAAACTCCCGCAATAACTTTGTTCATTTGCAGGATTCGGCGAACGACAAAAACCACCACCAGCACCGCTAACACGGCGATTCCGACCTTAAGCCAAACCTCCGGTGGTTGATGT
>SXZN01000160.1 GCA_005787865.1 Opitutaceae bacterium
GCAAATAACCAGCGGGCTAGGGCGGGCATGAGAAGCATTGCTCCGAGCATGTTGCAGAGGAACATAAAGGCGAGCAGGACCCCCATATCGGCTTGAAACTTAATGGCCGAGAAAGCCCACGTGCCAACGCCAATGGAAAGTGCCAGCCCGGTGAATACGACGGATGTGCCCATGGTCGCGAAGGATTCGTATAAAGCATCCTCGAGTGATTTACCTTCGCGAATTCTCTCCATCAGCGCTGAGCAAAGATAGATGCCGTAGTCGACGCCGATGCCAACCCCCAGCGCCACAACCGGCAGGGTCGAAGTTTTTAAGCCGATCTGCAAATAGACCATAATCGCGTAGGCCAGATCCGACACGATGATCAGTGGCAGCACGACGCAAACCGTGGCCCGCCAAGAGCGAAATGAAACCAGGCAAAGCAGAATAATCGCAATATAGAGCCACAGCACCATGGGGAATTGGGCCGATTCCACCACTTCGTTGGTCGCGGCCATCACGCCGACATTACCGGTCGCGAGCTGAAATTTGACTGGCCCAGTAGCGTGGTTCGCCCGAAATTCTTTAACCGCGGCGATGACCCGCTTGATGGTCTCAGCTTTATGATCCGTGAGATAAATCATGACCGGAATTACACTGCCATCGTTATTCAAGAGACCGGTCGAGGTTTCTACCGGCGAAACTGATTGAGCCAACATGGCTTTATTTCGCGGAATAGTTCTCCACTTGAGACTACCTTCGTTCCAACCAGCGGAAATCGTTTTGGCCACGTCGGTGATCGCGAGGGTGGACTTAACCCCAGGAAGATTGCGCATCTGCCAGCTAAATTGATCGATCAAGGCCATGACCTCATGGTCAATCACCCCATTGGGAATCGTTTCGGCAATAACGGTGATCACATCAACTCCGATACTAAATTTGGCGGTAATCGCCGCCGTGTCTTGATTGTAGCGCGAGCTTTGCCGGAGCTCAGGAACGCCGGCGTGCATGTCACCAATTTTAACCTGCTGGGCCTTAATGAACCCGAATGCCCAGCAACCCATCGTCACGGCAATAATGATTAAAGCATTAGGGCCAGTCGTAAATTTCACCAGCTTGCGCCACAGCGGTTGGAGCGCAAAACGACGAATATTAACGCGTTTGCGGAAATCCGGCGCCATCTTCGTGTAGGTCAGCAAGACCGGCAGTAAAAACCGATCAGTGAGGATGATGAGGGTAACGCCGAGGCTGGCTGTGATCGCCAATTCTTGAATAATGGGGACTTTCACCAGGTAGATTGTGAGGAAGCCCACCGTGTCGGTTAGGATCGCAACGGTGCCCGGAATAAATAAATTGCTGAAGGAAGCGCGGGCCGCGAGCTGCTCGTCACGGCCAACGTAAAACTCATGCCGGAAGGATCGCAGCATTTGCGTCGCGTGACTCAAAGCGATCGCGAAGACCAGGAACGGCACCAAGATTGATAGGGGATCGATGCCGAAGCCGAAAAGATAGAGCAGGCCCAATTGCCAGATCACGGCGCACGCGGAAGTGACTAACGGCAGAACGGTTAAAATCAGCGATTGGGAAAAATAATAGAGCAGCCCAGCAGAAATAATTATGGCGATACCGAAGAAAAGGAGCACGCCGCGCGCGCCATCGGTAATGTCGCCAATGACTTTGGCGAAACCGATGATGTGAATAGTGACCGCGGGAGATTGGTATTTAGCGCGAATCTTCGATTCCAGCGCATCAGCTACTTCCGCGTAGACGAGTTTCCGGCCTGTTTGCGGGTCAACTTCCAGCAACGACACGATAATAATCGCCCCCGTGAAATCATTGGCCACGAGCTGGCCGACGCGGCCTGATTTAATAATATTTTGGCGTACGCGTTCAAGGCTGGCGGCATTTGGCACAAAATCAGCCGGTATAATATTGCCCCCTTGCAGACCATCTTCGACGACCTCGAGATAGCGGACATTCGGGGTGAAAATCGAAGTGACTTGCGCCCGATCTACCCCCGGCAAGTAATACGATTCATCCGTGACCGCTTTAAGCGTTTGGAAAAAACTGGGCGTAAAGATATCGCCCTGCGCCGCCTGCAGCGCGATGACGATGCGATTAGCCCCGCCAAATTGCTCCTGATATTTGATGAAGTTCCGAATGTATTCATGGTCGCTCGGCAGCTGTTTACTGAAACTGGCGTCGACGTGGGTCTTGCTCGCAAAGAAACCAAGCAGGATGGTGAGGCCGGTAAATACCGCGACCGTGAGGTGACGGTGCCCGAAGATTATTTTTTCAATCGCGCGCAACATCTCAAGGAATCGTGAGGCGCGTTACGCCCGCTTCACCAACGGCGACAATCGCCCCGTCATTAGTCTCAACCAAATCAGCCACGCTCGTACCAAAGTCAGCAGGTTGCCAGGCTTGGAAGCTGCGTCCGGCATCACGACTGATAAAAAAATTTCCTCCTTGCCCGCCCAACACCAGCGGCCCCCGTTTAAGACGAAGTCCGCCCATGATAAGCACTTTAACATCAGCCGTCAGTGGCACCCAATGTTCGCCTTGATCATCGGAGCGAAAAATATGACCGCGTAGACCGTAGGTGATAATTTTCTGCGCTGTCAGCGGCAAGACGCCGAAAAGGGAACCGTCATAAGGAACTTCCGATTTTCGCCAAGTCTTGCCCGTGTCAGCCGAAAGCAGGCATGAGCCGCTTTCACCCGCGAGGTAAAGTGTGCCATCAGGCCCAACGCTAATTCGATTATAATGCGCCTCCTCCGTGGTGGGCTGGCCACTCTGCCAATGGAGGCCTCCGTCGATCGTGAAGGCGTATTTTCCGTAAGCGCCGACCGCAAAACCGTGCTGGGCGTTCAGAAATAAAACACTGAGGTAAATTGTATCAAGTTGTTGGCCATCATCCTGTCGTTGCCAGGTTTTACCGCTATCGCGCGTTGCCATTATAACTCCATCGTGGCCGACCGCCCAGCCATGTTGGGCATCGGGAAAACTAAGGCTGGTCAGCAGCGCACGGGTCGGCGTGATTTGCTGGGTCCAATGGCGCCCGTTGTCGGAAGAAATTAAAACATGCCCGTGATCACCCACCGCCACGAGTTGTTGGCCAGTATTGACGATGCTCAGTAATAAGCTCCGATCCGCCAAGGGAGCTAATTCCGCCGAGTCTGTGGCGCGAGCCATCGGCAGAAAAATAAGCGCGCAGATTACCCGCCAAAGACGGGAGAATTTATTTATGGACCGGAGGCGATTAAGTTGCCGTTGCGCCAAAATTAGCATGATCACTTAAATAAATATCGCCTAATAGCGGCGCGGCAGGCAAGAAAAAGGGCGGCCGGTTGAGGGCCGCCCGCAGAGGCTAAATGGCGTTAGCGCACGCCATCCTGCCGCAGGGTAGCCGGAGTGTAGTCCTGCGGCGCGCGGGTGAGGCCAAAATTATACATCTTAGTTTCGTTATCCAAGCCGATAGCCACATAACGGCCTGCGATCAAATCGGTATGCACCTCGAGCGTACTCCAGAAAACTTGGGCATCATAGTAATTGATGCAATGGGCCTCCGAGACGCGCCAGAGTTGGCCGCGGCCATCATATTGATCTACGGCGAGGACCTGCCAGCTATCCTCGTCGATATAGAACGTGCGCTGAGCGTAAACGTGGCTGGTGCCCGCTTTCAGCGTGGCATTAACCACCCAGACCCGGTGTTTCTCGTAGCGCGTGAGGCTTTGATTGATGTGTAGCGGCTTGAGGATGTCGCTATATTTGATCGAATCGCTATGCAGCTTATAGGAGTTGTAGGGCACGATCATTTCTTTTTTACCGACCAATTTCCAATCGTAGCGATCCGGGGCTCCATTGAACATATCGAATTGGTCGGAAGTCCGCATGCCGTCCGCGGCGGTGCCGGGATTGTCGTAAGAGACATTAGGCGCGCGGCGCACGCGCCGTTGACCGGAATTATAAAGCCAAGCCCGGCGTGATTCTTTCACTTGGTCGATGGTCTCGTGCACAACTAAGATTGAACCAGCGAGCCGAGCCGGGGCCATCACCGCCTGCTTGAAGTAGATTAAAACATTATCAAGGTTCTTTTCCTGCATGCCTTCGCGGGCATAATTGAAAAGAAACTCATCTTCGAAATCGACCAAGGTGTAACTGCCATTGCGCTGCGGTGCCGCTTGGCTAACCGTGCGATCAGCGGCCACTCCGCGGTAGCGGGTGAGATGATTCCAAATCACCTCGAGCCCGTTCTGTGGTACTGGGAATGGGGTGCCAATCGTAGAGCCGGAGATACCGTTGCCCCCTTCTGTGAGGGCGGCGGTGGTCGCATTTTGCTTGGTCGCATCGTAAACCCGCTGCGGATTAGAGACGCTGCGATGCGACGGGTAAACGGGCATCGCGTAATCCGAGTAGGCCTTCAGCAAAGCTAAATGCCCCGCGCTTAGTTCCGCCGTATATTTATCCGCATTGGCCGAGGTAATAGTGAATAGCGGGGCTTCGTCCTTGTACGGGTCGGGATGATGCATTCCTGCGGTGTAGCCAGCCGGAGGGGTGGTGATGCCGCCGGTCCAAGCCGGAATGGAACCATCGGCATTGCCGGCCTTTTCACCGCCCAGCGGGGTGAGGTCGTTGCCGAGTCGGTTCGCGTCGCCCACGGAAATAGCGGCGAGAGCGCCCAGAGTAAGGGAGAGGAGGGTGCTGCTCGCGATTAAGTAACGGATTCCAGATTTCATGATAGTGGGGTGGGTAAAATTAGAATGAATACTTCAAGTTGCAGGAGACGAAATCACGATCGCTGATGAGATTATAGCGATCGGCACCAAAGAAATTAATGTAACGCAGATCGAACGCCCAAGCATTTTGGAAGGTAAACTCTGCGCCGATGGTAAGCGATTTCCGCCCGTGCAGGAAATTGCCCAAGGGCAAGGGCGTGTTCCCGCCCACATCGTGAGCGTAGATCACGGTCGGGGAAATATTAACCCCGCGGAAGACGTTATTATAATCAAGGCGACCAACTAATTGATAACCCCAAGAAAAGCTGTCCGCGAAAGCCGAAGCAGGCTCAGACAGGGGAGCGAGATTCGAAGCATTATTGCCGGAATTTGTCATGTAATTCACATCGCCACCCACCATCGTACCGGGACCATCAAAACGTAAGACGTTCTTGCTCGGGAGGTCGGCGTTGACGAAGCCGGTTTCAGCCAAAAGGGTCGTCTGAGCTGAGCCGAGGATACCTTTGCCCACCCAAGTAGCGGTCATCTGCCCCGTTGTTACTTTGAGGCGGCGATAGCCGGGGACGTAGGTATTCAGCTGACCCAAGAAATTACCGATTTGGTTATTGGTGCCAAAAGCAGGGTTAATTGAAGAGAATGCGGCGAAAAGTAATTCAACGTCATCAACCTGTAGCGGCTGACTTTTCCGGTAGCTGATTTCACCCTGCAGGGCGATTCCGTGCACGCTTGTATTGAAGCTGGCTCCAACTAGGCCGATGTCTTCGGGGAATTCGATTAAGTAGCGGCCGGTACCTGCCGCAGTCAGGAAGCCGATGGTCCTAGCTCCATTCGCGATCGTAATCGTGGAGGGATAAAATGCCGCGTAAGGCGCCAATGATGGAGCCAAGGAGCCAACCGGCACACTGGTCAGAGCAGAACCCACCAATCCGGGTAGAATGGCCGAGACGGTGGCAGCAGGAATTCCCGCTGCAATCATGGCCGGGGCCAGATTCGCGCTCGCCAAGCTGCTCGCGGTTGCTTGCACCAAGGCTGAACTGATCGCATCCCTCGGGGTGCGCGCAGAAATGACCGGTAGGCGACTGTGGTAATTCATGGCGAACAAACCGAATTCCGTATCCTTCAACCCGCGGGCAAGCCAACGAAGATTGACGCCGTATTGGCCGGAGGAACCAGGTTCATTGTCGGTCCCACGGGGCACCGCGCCGAGATTAGCGGTATCGGCGATGGCGCCGAATCCCAGCATGACCTTAGTGCCGCCTTTGGGCGCAAAGTCATTCGAACTAAAATATGTACCAGGAGGATCAATGCGGGTGCGATCCCAGCCGAGGAGATAAAAAGCTTCTAACGATAAATCTTCAGTTAAACCTAAGGCGGCGGAAAACATGTTAACCGGACGCAGCGCTTCTTTAAGCTCTGAGCCGGGCGTGCGGAGTTTCGCTACATCGATCGGATTGATGGAGTTGATCCCGTTGGGAATAAAGGTGCTTTCACCCCAGCTTAACACTTGGCGACCCACGCGCAGGGTGGCCGGCATTCCGCCAATCGTCTCCTTAAAGTAAACGTAGGCATCGAGTAATTCCGCTCCGGTGCTGACGATTTTATTGGCCTCATCGCTGAGCGCAGTCCGATCGCGGGCGCCGTTGGAATTTACTAAGTCGTTGAAATAATAGCCGCGGACGAACAGCCCGGCATGCTGATACTTAACGAGAAGATCGTGATTCGCCTTCATAAGGAAGGAAGCGACTCCACTGTTCCGGTAGTTCAAATTGCCATCGTCGTTATTGTTCGAGCGCTGCAGACCGCCGGAACCGAGCCCGTAGAACTGCGGATCGGCGGGATTGACGCGGTAAAGCCCGCCCACTGAGAGCGTGGTGTCAAAGTTGCCTTTGACGTCACCAAATTCAAAAACAAAGGCTTGGGCGCACGGCGCTTGGGCCAACAAAGCCAAACCGGCGATAGCCGATAGGCGCAGACAAGAAGAAACAGCTTTGCTTAGGTTCATAGACATAAACTCAGGGTTTTAGGATTAGTAAGGCATCAGCAACGTGGGCTAACGGCTCTGCTTAGGGGTAACGCTCAACTAGGTTGCAATAATTACGAAATCGCAAGCGGCAAACACCGATCCCAAAATAGCGAATCCACTAATCCCACTTTGACGCGCGAACTAAAACCGCAACATTGGTGCCATGAACGCGGCCACGCACATTCATATTAAAGGAGCCCGCGAACATAATCTGCGGAACTTAGAACTTCGGATTCCCCGCGGGAAACTGGTCGTCTTGACGGGGCCGAGTGGTTCAGGAAAGTCATCGTTGGCGTTTGATACAATTTATGCGGAGGGCTACCGGAAATATATGGAAAGCCTGTCCGCTTCGGCGCGCCAGTTGCTGGAACAGCTCAAGCGACCGGATGTCGATTTTATTCACGGACTTTCCCCGGTTCTCGCGATCGAACAACGCACGGGCGGTGGCTCTCCGCGCAGTACGGTTGCCACCGTCACGGAAGTGGCCGATTACGCGCGCTTACTCTGGGCATTCTGCGGTGAACCCCGTTGTCCTAAGGACGGGGGGCAGGTTCAGAAACGCTCACTGGACGATTGTGTGACCCAATTATTTCAGTCGGCCCCGGGCGAGCGCGCCATCCTGCTCGCGGCTTGGATGACGGCCAAACCCTCTGTCCTGCGCGAGGAATTACCCCGGCTTAGCCAACGCGGCTTTCAGCGGGTGCGCATTGCGGGCGTGATTTATCCTCTGGAGGACTGGCCCCTTGGGGTAAACGGTTCGGCTGAGCTCACCGTGGAGTTGGTGGTGGATCGGGTCGTCATCACCGCCGATCAACGCAGCCGTTTAGCTGATTCTCTGGAGCTGGCTTTCCGCGAGGGGCAGAATCGGGTCAAAGTGCTGGTGCAAAAAACGGCCGAGGATACTTGGCGGGAAATCCCGCTGAGCCAGAATTTAAGCTGCTCGATTTGTGGCGATATCTTTGAACTACTTTCGCCGCGGCATTTTTCATTTAATCATCGTGAAGGCGCTTGTTCAGATTGTGGCGGTCTCGGTCGCAAACTCGCGTTCAGCGATGAATTAATTGTTCCCCAACCGCAAAAATCAGTGCGGGCGGGAGCCATCAAGCCTTGGCGGATTGGCGGTCGCAATCTCATCATTCGACATAGCTCGATCCTGAAACAATTAGCCGAGCAATTGCCGTTTGATCCTGAGTTACCCTGGCAGGATTTACCGGCGCCAATTAAAAAAATGATTTTGCACGGCGCCGGCGAGCGCTTGTTTAGTTTTCGCTTACGGCGTACGCAGAAAGCTGAATTGAAACCATTTCTTGGGGTAATCGCGCTGCTGGAAGCCGGGCGACGGGAATCGCGCAGCGACGGTTACCGTGCTCGCTTGGCCACCTTTATGGGCAGTGCGGATTGTCCTTCCTGTCACGGTTGGAGACTTAATGCGCGCAGCGCGGCGGTGCAATTGGCGGGCCGAAGCTTTGTGGAATTCATGGCCATGGACATCCAAAGGGCCTATGAATTTATGCAAGGCCTGGCCGCCGTATTACCCCGCACCGAAGCGGTCGCCGAAGTCGTGGCCGCAGTGGAACAGCGTTTGCGCTTTTTGAATGAAACGGGCCTAGGCTATTTAACTCTCGAGCGAGAATATGCGACTCTATCGGGCGGTGAAGCCCAGCGCGTTCGGCTAGCCACGCAATTGGGGATGGGGCTCGTCGGAGTCATCTACGTGCTGGATGAGCCGAGCATCGGGCTGCATCCGCACGATAATCAGCGCTTGCTCGCCACGCTCCGGGAGCTGCGTGATCGGGGTAACACCGTCTTGGTCGTCGAACACGATGCGGACACGCTGCGGATCGCCGATGAATTAATCGAACTCGGACCGGGCGCGGGCACCGAAGGCGGTCAGATTCTATTTCAGGGCTCGCCCCAAGCCTGCGCGGAATTGCCCACGGCAAACTCACGCACCGGAGCGTATTTGGCGGAGAAGCTGAGTATTATTAAAAATGCTCAGACCAAAAAACCCGACAACCGCTGGTTAATCGTGCAAGGAGCAACCGAGCATAATCTAAAAAATATCGAAGCTCGTTTCCCCGTCGGTCTTCTCACTTGTGTCACCGGCGTATCGGGTTCCGGTAAAAGCTCACTGGTTAACGATATTTTGGCGGTTGCCGTCGCCCGCAAGCTGAACGGGGCAAAAAATCTCCCCGGTGCCCATCGTAGTTTGCGGGGGCTCGAGTTTTTTGAAAAAGCCGTCGTGGTCGATCAAGCGCCGATCGGAAGAAGCCCTCGCTCTAATCCGGCGAGCTTCGTCGGGTTGTTGGATTTGCTCCGCGAACTTTTCGCTAAATTACCGCTGGCGAAAGTCCGCGGCTACAAAGCGAGTCGCTTTAGTTTTAATGTGCGGGGCGGTCGTTGCGAACGTTGCCAAGGCGATGGGCAAATCAAACTTGATATGCAATTCATGGCCGACGCCTACACACCGTGCGGTAGTTGTGATGGACAGCGTTTTAATCGTGAAACACTGGAAGTGCGTTTTCATGGAAAAAATATCGCCGAGGTCCTTGCCCTCACGGTTCGGGAAGCGCTGGAGCTTTTTCGCCCGGTGCCGCGGATTATGGAAAAATTAGCCACGCTCGATGCGGTGGGGCTGGGTTATCTGCAACTCGGACAATCCGCGACCACGCTCTCCGGGGGGGAAGCTCAGCGCATTAAACTCTCCCTTGAACTGAGTAAGCGTGAGCAGGGTTTAACTCTTTATATCCTGGACGAACCCACCACGGGGTTGCATTGGACCGATATCCAGCGACTGATGGATTTGCTTTTTAAGCTACGCGATGCGGGCAACACCTTGGTCGTGATCGAGCATAATTTGGATGTCATCCAAATGGCGGATTGGGTGCTGGACCTCGGGCCCAGCGGTGGCCCCGCCGGCGGCGATATAGTTTATGCGGGTGACATCGCGGGCTTGAAAAAAGCATCGGGGTCACTCACCGGCCAAGCCTTGCGGAGTGTTACTTTACGCTGATGTCGGACTTGCCGCTCATCGTTCACCTCGATGCGGATGCTTTTTTTGTGTCCTGCGAGCTGACTTTACAGCCGACCTTGCGTGGAAAAAAATGTGCCGTTGGTGGTCGCGAACGTGGCATCATTGCTTCCGCGAGTTACGAGGCGAGGGCTTGTGGAGTTTACACCCCCATGCCGACAAGCCAAGCGCTCAAGCTTTGCCCCGACTTGATTTTGCTCCCGCCAACCGCTGGACTATACAGTGAAATCTCCCGGCAATTATTCGACCTCTGCGAAACGCTGACCCCGTACGTGCAGCGCAATTCGATCGATGAGGGTTATCTTGATCTTGGGCCATGTGGCTTCACGTCCACGGCGGAAATTGAGCAACAAGTGCGCGCACTGCAGCAGC